>CBINIO010000485.1:0-3630 GCA_966250725.1 uncultured Chitinophaga sp. | reverse complement strand
GCCATGATTTGCCGCGGCGTTTGCGTGATCCTATTTCGTCACTTCTACCCACTTGCCCGGTGCGAACGCGTGAATGTTGTTGTCGTACATCGCTTCGCAGGAAGTGGCGGGCAGGTAATACCGGCCCAGGTACGCCGCGTTAAGCAGCACCTGGTAGGTCACGGTTTTGTTCTCTTCCAGGTTGAAATAGGTGTACACACGATCGTCGCGGATGTCGCGATAGGTGTACGGCGACGAGGTGACGGTGCTGTCGTTGCCCATCAGGCGGGTGTTGATGATCTCCCAGCCGGAGGGGAACACCTGCGTGAGCGCCATTTGTTCGTAATACCCGCGTTTGCCGGGGTTGCGCACGGTCACCGTCGCTACAAAGTCCGTTCCCTGCTTCAGCAGCGCCACGTCAAGCGGCTTGCCGGCGCGGGTATTGTATTGCACGTTCATGGAAAGAACCTCCGGGTTGCTGGCCGCGTACGGATTCTGCCCCGCTTCGGGCTGCCCGCGCAGGATGAGGCGTACGTACAATACGTTCTGCCCTTTGTTCCGGATGTTCACGGAGCCTTTGCCGGGCTTGAAGCTCACCGGCACTTGTGACAAGTACGATGTAGCGCTCACGTCACCTCCCGCGCCGTTCAGCGTGTAGCTGTATTCCATTTTGCCGCCTTTGTTCACCCCGCAGAATTTCGCGATGGCAATCAGCGCATAGGCGGTGGTTTGTGTGCTGTACCAGCTTTCCCGGCCCAGCTCCGCGGCCACCTGTTTCAGCAGGTTGTCGGCGGCGCTGCGCTGCCCCATGATGGTGAGGGTTTCGAGGATCATGGCTTTGTCGCGCAGCGCGGAGCCGAAGGTGCCGCTCAGCTGCGTGTAGGGAGCAACGTTAGTGCTCAGCCCTTTGATGAGCGCGTTGGCCGCTTCGGTCTGCCCGGCCATTTTGTAAGCGCCGGCAAGCCGCCAGCGGGCGGGCACGGACAAATGCTGAAATTCCTTCAACCGGTTCATAGCGCCCAGCTCGGGCGTTTTCGCCATCGCCAGCAGGTAAAGGCGGTAAGCCTGCACGAGGTCGCCGCCATAATAAGTATAGCTGCCGGGCGACCAGCTTTGCGCTTTATTGCGCTGGTATTTTTTCCATTGATCGAGGAAGCCGGGCGGGAGCGAATAACCGGCCGCCTGCGCTTCCAGCATAAAATGACCGGCGTAATTGGTGCTCCATTCGTCCGCCGTACCGGCGCCCGGCCAGTAACCCATGCCGCCGTCCGTGAGCTGGAAACCGCGTAGCCGCTGGACGCCCGCCTTGATATTGCGTTCGATCGCCTGTTTCTGCCGCTCGCTGAGGTCGGTGATGTTGCCCAGCACCAGCTGCGGGAATACGCCCGAGGTAACCTGCTCCACGCAGCCGTGCGGGTATTGTATGAGGTATTCGAGGCGCTTGCCCAGGTTGAGCGCGGGAATGGTGGATACTTCCAGCGTACCGGTATTGGTGCCCGGCATGCCTACCGGCATAAAGCTGTTATCCCACGAAGCGCCCGGTTCCAGCGTATGCTCCACAACGTTTGTAACGTAAGGGTTCGGGTTGCGCACGTCCAGCTCCACGTTCTCTTCCGCTCTTTCCTTCCCGCTCACGGCCACGATCCTGAACTTGCCGACGCCCACCTGCTGCCTGATCTTCACATCGAAATACACCAGCTGCTCGCCCGGTTTCGGAAAGCTCACCTGTTTGGTGCTTTCGCCCACCACTTCAAAATACGGGTTAGAAGAAAGCGTAACGCTGGCCTGGCGTACATGCGGTTCCAGGCCGAATACCGTTACCGGCAGCCGGATGGTCTCTCCCGGGCCCAGCACTCTCGGCACCGTAGCCAGCAGCATGAGCGGCTTTTTCACGGAAGCGGTTTTTTCCGCGCTGCCGTACGCGCCTTCCTGCCCCGCCACTACCATCGCTTTGATGGAGCCGATATAAGAAGGAAGCGTAAAATTATGCGTGCGTTTTTGCCCTTTTTCCAGATAAAACGGCCCCATGAACTGCACCACCGGTTTGAAGCGGTTGGCCTTGGCGGTGCTGGCATTTCTATTAAGGCTTTCGTCGCCGCCGATGCTGAGTATCCGCTCCAGGTCCGCGCCCCATGCGCCGATCACATAATCGAACAGGTCCCAGGTTTTTACGCCGAGCGCTTCGCGCGCATAAAACGCGGCATGCGGGTCGGGCGTTCTGAAACGCGTGAGATCCAGCAAACCTTCGTCTACGATAGCAATGGTGTAGGTCATGGCTTTGCCGGAGGATTCCGATACGGAGATGGACGCGCCGGTTTCCGGCCGCAGCGTGGCGGGCAGGCTCACAACGGGTTTGAGGATGGTGCCGGGATCTTCCACCAGCACCGGTATGGTGCCGTACATGCGTATCGGCAGGTCGTTGGCGGTTTGCGCGTGCGGCTGCAGCAGGCTTACGTTCACATAGATGTTCGGCGCCATGTTCTTTTCCGCTTTGAACCTGTACACCGTTTGCCCTTTTTCGGTGCCGATCCAGTCGGTCTTCAGCACTTTGCTGCCGGACTCGATGCTGATAAGACCGCGCCCACCTTCGCTGCTGGGGATGGTGAGCACGATGTCTTCGCCTACGTTGTATTTTGTTTTGTTGGAGGTGAACACGAGCATGGCCGCTTCGGCGGGATTTTCCTTTTGCAGGCGCTCCGCGTAATTCGGCCAGTCGAGGTACACGCTCTGCCCGGTGATATGCCCGCTGCGCAGGTCTTTCACACGAATGAGGAAGCGCCCCCACGATGGCTCGCGCACCAGCAGCGGCCAGGTGCCCTTGCCGTTGGTGAGCGTTACTTTCTGCGTTTGCAGCAGCTGGTTGTAATTATCGTCGGCGAAGTTGCTGTAGTCGTTGTCGCTTTCATCCCACCACCAACGCCAGCGGATCTTGTAAAGCTGCACTTCCACTTCGCGGGAGCCGCTTACCAGCCTGCCGGAAGCATCTACGTTCACGATGCTGACCTGGTGCGTTTTATCGGTGACCAGCATGCCCGTGAGGCGGTCGCCCTGCGGCGCGGCCACGCCTACGTAGGTATCGAACACGTGGTAAGGCATGGAGAAATGATCGATGCTGAAATCGCCGCCGGGCTCAAACACTTTTATTTCAAAGTTCGCTTTTAATACGCCCGGCGCGCGTTCGCCCACGGGTATGCGGGCGGATACGGGCGCGGTGCCTTCGTCGTTAAGCGCGGCGTCGAAGATGGTTTTGTTCTCGGTGCTGAAACGTTCCGTGGGATCGTCGAACGAATAGCCGTCGAACTTGGGGAAAGCCGTGCGGGATGAAGTGAGCGATACGTCCACTTTCGCTTTCAGGCTTTGCGCCGGCGCGCCGAACAGCCAGGCGGCGGTGAGCGTGCCTTTGGGGCTTTCGTCTTTTATCAGCGCGGTTTTGTTCCCGAAATCCAGCCGCACTTTCAGGCGATTGGGCTTCACGGTTTCGATGCGGATATTTTTGGTGAATACGGCGCCGCCAACTTTTACTTTCGCGAGCCAGCTGCCCGTGGGCGCGTCCGCGTCCGTGGCGGTATGGAAGCTGTACACGTCGTTGAGGGAAATGTGCTGGTTGAGGCGCTTGTAGTAGGTTGCCTGATCGGTGGCGATCTTGGTTTC
>CBINIO010000484.1:0-3638 GCA_966250725.1 uncultured Chitinophaga sp. | reverse complement strand
CCCTGCAGGTCGGGCATGATATCGGCAGCATCTGGGTGTACAAAATGATCGGCATATTCCAGGACGATAAAGACGTGCCCGAACCGCTGCAGGACATCGGCGTAAGGGCGGGGGACGTGCATTACGAAGACGTGAACGGCGACGGGAAGATCGACATCAACGACCGACAGATCGTAGGCAGCTCCAATCCCGATTTTTTTGGCGGATGGAACAACACTTTCCGCTGGCGCAACTTCGACCTCACCGTTTTCTTCAACTATACCGCGGGGCAGGAAGTGTACGCCACTTCGCGCATCACGGTGGAAAGGCTGGGGCAGAACGCCGTGAACAACATCGCCCGCGTGGCGGAAGACCGCTGGACCGGCCCCGGCACCAGCAATACCACGCCGCGCGCCATTTACAGCCTGGCTTACAACCTGTACAACTCGTCGCGCTGGATGGAAGACGGTTCGTTCCTGCGGCTGCGTACCGTGTCGCTGGGTTACGAATTGCCGCGCTCGCTGCTGCAGCGCGCGCACATCAAGCGCCTGCGGGTGTACGCGCAGGTGGACAACCTCTGGCTCTGGACGAAATACTCCGGCATGGACCCCGAGGTTTCCTCCAATCTCGACCCCCGCTTTATCGGGGAAGACAACCTGGTGCTGCCGCAGCCGCGCACCATCAATTTCGGCATAAACCTGAATTTCTAAACCGATGCAAAATATTGTTATGAAACGAACAGTGATGCCCTTCATACTCGCTGCAAGCTGCCTGCTGGCGTCGTGCAGCAAAATGCTCGACGTGAAATCGCATTCCGCGGTGGCTACCAACACGCTTTCCGAAGCCGACGTGGAAGCCTTTCTCACCGGTATTTACAACCGCATGCAAAATGCGCCCGGCGCGGAATCGTATTTTTCTTTCGATATCACCGGCGGCAATCTCATCAACGCCGGCGCCACGTCCGACGGTGGTTTGAACACCTTTATCACCAACGTGCTGCGTCCCGAGAACGGGCAGATGTCCACCGCATGGAACGGTTATTATTCCGCGCTGTACCAGGTGAACAACCTGCTGGAAACGCTGGAAGGCATGCCTGATACCGAGCGGAAAAGCGAGATCGCTGGCATCGCGCATTTTTTCCGCGGCTATCTTTATTATAACCTCGTCACCCGCTGGGGCGGGGTGCCCGTGCTGCGGAAAAACACCGCCGAAAAAGTAAAGCGCAACACCGAAGCGGAAACCTGGGCTTTCATAGAAGAAGAGCTGAACCAGGCGATGGAGCATGCGCCGGATTATGCAGCGGGTAGCTATTACCAGGTATCCAACATCGCCGCAAAAGCGCTGATGGCAAGGGTGCAGCTGGCGCGTGGAAACAAACCCGAAGCCCGCAGGCTGTCGGAGGAAGTGATCGAAAGCGGCCTGTTCAAGCTGGACGCGTTTGAAAAAATATTCCGCGCCACGCAAAACACCGAAGAGATATTTTCCTTCAAAAACCTCACCATCGAATCGTCCATCCGCGTAAGCACGCTTTTTTATACCTACGCGCATACCGTAAAGGGCAGCTACGTGTACCGGCCCACGCAGGAAGTGATGGATATGTTCACCGCCGACGACAAACGCGCCGCCATGTCCGTGGAAACATTCCAGGGCCTGCGGGTGATCAATAAATACCCGAGCGGCCAGAGCGGCACCGACCCGATCATCGTAGTGCGGCTGGGTGAAATGTACCTCATCAGCGCCGAAGCCGGCGGACTGAGCGGCGGCGGGCTGGAAAGGCTCAACGAGCTGCGTGGGTTCCGCGGGCTGGATGAGATACATCCCGCTTCGGACGCCGAATTTATCGACGCGGTATTGCTGGAAAGAAGAAAAGAATTGCTGGCCGAAGGTTTCCGCTGGTACGATCTCGTGCGGCTCAACCGCGCGGTGAAGGACCTCGGTCTTGACGACCGCGAGGTGAAATACCCGTTGCCGATGAACGAACTGGCGCTGAACAAACTGCTTGAACAAAACGAAGATTATTAAAACCGCATAACAGAATTTTTATGTTGGAAAGATTAAAGCTCATTCCCATCCTGCTGCTGCTGGCAGCCGTAAGCGTAAGCTGCGAGAAGGACAGCGTGGCGCAGGCCCCGGTGGTCATCGAAAGCCCGCTCACACAAAAGATCACGGACAGCGCCGGCGTGGTGGCGCAGGTGTTTAACGACACGCTGTTTGAAGTAACGCCCGGTATTATGGAAACCGACATCCATTACCTGAGCACCGAAGGATATTCCATGCACGCGTTCATCCTGGAGATAGACACCAAACATCCCGGCCTGAAACTCAAAGCAGGCACGCCTTACAACGCGAGCGCCTACGCCATGCAAACCGTGCCCGACATGGCCCGTTATCTTGAAACCGGCGGCACCGAAGTGATGGCCGCGGTGAACGCCGACTTTTTCAACACTTCCACCGGCGAGCCGCGCGGCATATTTGTGAAAGACGGCAAGGTGATCAAAACCACCTGGGCCAACGCGCGCAGCGCCACTTTCATGGGAATAATGAAAACCGGCGAGATCGTGATCGGCGACCGGGAAGACTTCGCGCAAAAGAAAGACGATCTTAAAGAAGCGCTCGGCGGCGGGCCGATGCTGGTAAAGGACAACCAGATACTTACACAGACCGATCTTTCCGTAGAGCCGCGCACCGGCATCGGTATGAACGCGCAGGGCAAGCTGTATTTCATCGTGGTAGACGGGCGCAGCTTTTATTATTCCAACGGCATCACCATCACCAAGCTCGGCCAGATGCTGAAAGCCTGCGGCGCGACTATCGCGATCAATGTTGACGGCGGCGGCTCCAGCACCTTTATGATCAAACATCCGCTGGCGGACGTATGGCAGGTGCGCAACCGCCCCAGCGACGGCAACAACAGGGCCGTAGGCAATGCGTGGATGATATTGCAACAATAAACCTTCACCAAAAGACGACACATGAAACAGATCATATCGGGATGTTTGCTGCTGGCGCTGGTATTCAGCACCGGCTGCGATAAGGACGACGAAAAGCAGCAGCCCGCCGCGCCGGTCATTACCGCCATCTGGCCCAGCTCGGGCACCGGCGGCATTATCGTAACGCTGAAAGGAAAAAATTTCAGCTATGTGCGCGAAGAAAATAAAGTACAGTTCAACGGAATGGAAGCCATCGTGATAGAAGCCGCGGCCAACCAGCTGCAGGTGGTAAGTCCTGCCGCGGGCGCGACCGGCCCCGTGACCGTAACGGTAGGCGGCAATACCATCGAAGGGCCGGCGTTTACGTATGTGCCCGCGCCGGAGGAATATATCGTGGAAACGCTTGCCGGCGGCGGCTCGGCGGGTTCGGTAGACGGTCCTGTAGCCAGCGCGCTGTTCGACAAGCCCGAGGGCATTGCAGTAGACGCGAACGGCCGCCTGATCGTGACCGACCGCGGCAACAACCGCATCAGGATGATCGCCGGGGGGAATGTAACGCCCGTTGCCGGTGTTGACGCAGCCGGTTACACGGACGGCCCGGGCGCTGCCGCGCAGTTCAAACTGCCCTGGAAAGCCGCGGCCGATGCGGCCGGGAACATTTATGTGGCCGACCGCGACAACCACGCCATCCGCAAGATCACGCCGGCCGGCGAAGTGAGCACGCTCGCG
>CBINIO010000483.1:0-3640 GCA_966250725.1 uncultured Chitinophaga sp. | reverse complement strand
TCCAGTCGGTATGCGTGGTTTTGCCAAGCCGGTAAAAGGGGACAGGTTTCTGTCCGCTCACAAAACGCACCTTCGCGCTGGAGCCGCCGGGTATGGCAGCCGTGAAACGCAGGTACAGCAAGCCTCCCAGCGGATCGGTCACTATGTTCTCCCCGGCTTTAAGCTGCACTTCCTGCGGGTTCCATTTGCTGGTGTAGCGGGAATAAGTGCCTACCAGCAATACGGGCAATTTGCCGCCGGAAACCTGTTCCACGTTCACTTTCAGCGTGACGTTGGGCGGCAGGTAAAAACCGGTGGGCGTAAAATCGGAAGCGGGAAAACTTTGCCCCAGCCGTTTTGCTTCCGCCGTGCCGGAAAACGTTTCGCTGACGGTGACGAGGCTGTCCGCACGCGCGGTGACGGCCTGTTCGACGGCGGGTTTGGGTTTTTCTTCTTCCTGCGTGGCGACAGGCGTGGATTTTTTACAGGCAGCGCCGAGGAGAATGGCTGCCAGCACAAAAGAGTAGCTGCTCGTGGACATTTAGATCTGGTTTTTCGGGTGATACGGTAAATGTAGTGTAATCTGTCCCGTTAGCCGCTGCCGCCAAATGCACAAATGACATTGCGCTTACACAAGATGGGAAGGGCCGGCCGTTGCGGGCCAGCCCTTTGTAATACTGCGTTATAACATGTATCGGTTATTTTACGGTAAGCGTATTGCCGCTGATCTCGACCGTGTATTTTGCGAGCGCGCTGGTCGCAGGCCCGTTGTATACGGAACCGTCCGAATTGAATTTGCTGCCATGCCCGCAGGAGCTGCCGCATTCGATGATGCCGTTGCTGACGCCGGAAAGCGTGCAGCCCATGTGCGTGCAGGTGCTGGTAAGCGCCGAGAATGAAGCCGGGACATTCGACGCCGCAAGCCGGATCAGCACTACGCCGCTGCTGATGATATAGCTGCCCACGGACGTCAGCTCGTTGCTGAGATTTACCGTAAGCCGCGGGTTGCTGCCGCCGGGAGGATTGCCGGGCGGGTTACCCGGCGGATCGGGAGCAGGATCGTCCCCTTTCCCTCCGCAGGCCGCCAAACCGCCGGTACAGGCAATAGCAAGGGTGATGCCCATATTGGACAAAAATTTTCTTCTTTCCATAATTGAGATGGTTTTAGGTTGTTTGTTTAACGGCTGTGAAATGGTTTTCAGGAAGATTACGATGGAGGATTTGTCGGGGTTGCCTTGGGGGAGGAAAATATTGGGGTAAAAGGAACTTTGGAATTTCTTGTAAGATGTGCCTGGAGAAAAATGAATAAAAAATAAATTCTGAAGTATATTGATCCTGGTTGCCCAAAGGAAGTTTTTATTAATTCAGAACTACTACCATGAAAGCTATTATGTTACTGATCGTATCGTTTTTAGGCTTGAATAGAATTTACGGGCAGGCTATTAACACTACCGGATCGAGGGATTCCTCCAATATTTATTTTCATGCCTTCAGGTATTATTCATCTGATCCATCTTCTATCAAGGCTGGTGTATTGTTAGTTGAAGAAAATAATCTGACGACGGAAAGTCTGCCTGAACGATTGGGGAAACTTAAAATTGAGGTAATTAATTTTTCGCAAATTCAGGAAAAGGTAAAGAATGGCAAATCATTGATGCTTCTAAGAATTGTGCCGATGGAAATAAAGGAAGGCCGTTTTTTTGTAAATCTTATTTGGTTTAAGGTTAACCGGGGCAGGTCAGGTATCAGCTACATGAACCAAGGGGGAAGCACAGTTTATTTTTTGTATGATTGTGCTACGGGGAAATTTAACCTTGACGAGGTCATTCACAGCGGCATTTGAATTTATATATCCAGCTTTCCCAACCCCTCCATCATCCCCGCAAAATACCCCGGCGCCTGCAGCAGCCTGCTCCCGTACCACGAAAACATTTCCCCGTCCACCAGCAACACCTCCGCATCCGGCAAATACTCCCTGATCTCGCCGATATGTTTTTCCCTGAATGGATAAGGCTCGCTGGACAACAGCACCAATTTACACCCGCTCGCCGCAAGCTGCGGAAGCGCGATAGCAGGATACCGCGGCATATCTTCGAACACGTTTCTCAAACCGCAGGCGCGCAGCATTTCATTGATAAAAGTATCCCCGCCCGCGATCATCCACGGATCGCGCCAGATAAAATAAGCGGTGGGGATAGCGGTTGAAAGTGGTTGCAAAAGGTCGAAGCGTTCGCGGATATTTTGCGCGAGCTGTTGCGCGGCGTGGCGTTTGGAAAGGATGTCGCCGAGGGAAACGATCATGTCGAGCGCATCGTCAAGCGTAAGGATATCGCTGATCCAAACGGGATAATCTTTTGCGAGCGCTTCCACCTGTTCTTTTTCGTTCTCTTCTTTATTGGCGATAATAAGGTCGGGCCGGAGGGAAGCGATCACTTTCTGATTCAGTTGTTTGGTGCCGCCCACGCGGGTTTTGGTGCGGAACCATTCCTCCGGGTGAATGCAGAATTTGGTGATGCCGGCAACGTCCGCGCCGAGGTCGTGCAGCAACTCGGTTTGTGAAGGCACCAGCGATACGATGCGTTGAGGATTGGCGGGAATGTCCACCCGGCGGCCGGTTTGATCGGTATACCACATGTTGTTCGATTAGCTGCCGAGCGCCTGGATGATGTCGTATTTGGTGACGATATGATACGCGCCGCTATCGTCCTGCGTCAGTACGGCGCCGTTCTCTTTGTTGATATACACGGCGAGTTTTTCAATGGGCGTGTCCATCGCCACTACCGGGAATGCTTTGTGCATCACGGCTTCGGCGGCCGCTTCTTTCAGCTCCGGCTGGTCGATCAGCTTGCTGAACAGCCCGCTTTCCGAGAGCGCGCCGACGATCTGCCCGTCTTTCATCACCGGCAGGTGCTCGATGTCGAATTTTTTCATTTTTGCGATGGCCTCATGCACTTTTTCGTCGTTGGAAATAGTGACCAGCGGCAGGTTGCGGCGGCTGTTCACTACGTCTTTCACGGTTTTTACGTCGAGGAAGCCGCGTTCCATCATCCATTGATCGTTATATACTTTGCCTACGTAGCGGCTGCCGTGGTCGTGGAAAACGACTACCACCACGTCCGTCGGTTTCAGCTTGTTTTTGAGCTGCTGCAGGCCGGCTACGGCGGAACCTGCCGAATAGCCCACAAAAATGCCTTCTTCTTTCGCGATGCGGCGGGCCATCACGGCGCCGTCCTTGTCGGTCACTTTTTCGAAGTGGTCTATCACGCTCATGTCGTAGTTCTGCGGCACAAAGTCTTCCCCGATGCCTTCGGTGATATATGGATACACTTCGTTCATATCCAGCTCGCCGGTATCAAAGAACTTTTTCAGCAATGACCCGTAGCTGTCGATGGCCCACACCTGGATGGCCGGATTTTTTTCTTTCAGGAATTTGCCCGTGCCGGTAATGGTGCCGCCTGTGCCGGTCGCCACTACGAGGTGCGTGATCTTCCCGTCCGTCTGCTCCCATATTTCAGGCCCGGTCTGCTCGTAATGCGCGTCGCGGTTGGCAAGGTTGTCGTATTGATTCACGTAAAAGGAATTGGGTATCTCTGCGGCAAGACGCCTGCTCACGGAATAGTAGGAGCGAGGGTCTTCGGGCAGCACATTGGTGGGGCATACG
>CBINIO010000482.1:0-3645 GCA_966250725.1 uncultured Chitinophaga sp. | reverse complement strand
CGCCTTCCGCCAAGCCCGGCGAAACCGCCCCGGCCAAGGCGATGCCGCGTTGCCTGGATGGCGTCCGCCGCCTGCCTGAACTGGTCGCCGGTCCGGCCGAGAAGCAGGGCTGCTGACACCGGGCCGGAAGCGGGGGGAATGCGGCAAATATGATGGCCGAAAACGCAATGTCGGCGGATGTTACGGCTGTTCGCAAAAAAGCCGCCTGCATGTGCAGACGGCTTTGAATTATTACGGTAAAATTCAATTTTAAGGTTTATCCCACCAAACGGGTTCGTTCAGATAAGTGGGGCTGGATGCATTGGGATTGGCTTTCAATACCTGGTCGATATTGTAGTTGATCTCGTAACTGGGCACCGCAAACCTGCGCGGCCAATCGGTTTGATTGGGATAGCTCAGCTCGTACGCATGCGAGGGGCGTTTGAAGCCTTTGTATACGCCGGTGGCCTCGTTGTAATTGCCGGCGGCGTCTGTACAGTAGTTCATACGGCGCAGGTCCACCCACACTTCCGGCGAGTAGGAGAGCGCGATGTATTTCTGGATCATGATGTGGCTCATCGTCAGCTGCGCGGCGTTCTGCACAACGGAGGTGCTGGCGAGAAACTGGTCGATGGTGGCGGTGGGGATGCCGATCAGCTCCATATGTATGCGGATGCCGGCCTTATAGGCATCGAGCGCTTCGCCGGGTTTGTTCTGGCGCATCTTGATCTCCGCTTCGATGAATTTCATTTCCGAAGCCGTAACCAGCGGGCCTTTCGCGCCTCTCAGCGTGTAAAAGGTGCCGGTGGAATAAACGCGCTGGCCGGCGGTGGGCCTGGTGGATGGATTGGGGCGCATAAAAACATACGCGGAATCCTTTGAAGTGGGGCCGCTCTTGGGCTGGTCGGATGCCATGTCCACACCCAGCGAACGGAACCAGTTGCCGTTTTTGTCCATTGCGCGGGGAATGAGCGTGTCCGCCCGCGGGTCTTCCATGTTGTTCGCGCCGCTTGGTGCGCCGGTATAGTTGTTGGTGAGGTAGTTGATGTACAGCTGGGTAACCCTCGCCGAAGAGGAAACGTTCTGGTATTGAAGCGAGGCCTTGGCGTTGGACGACACGTCAGGCCCTTCGTCTACGTATTGCATCACGGTGCTTTGAGCGGCCGTTTGAGGCGCTTTGGAAAGCGCGTCGAGCACTACCTGGGGATCATAGCTGGCCTTTTTGGTCGTGTGGTTCAGGAAACGGGCTTTAAGACCCCAGGCCAGGCGTATCCAGGCGTCTACATCGCCGTTGTTCAGGATGTCGCCTTTGGACAGCGGGGGCGCTGCCGGGCCCTGTGTTTTTTGCAGGTCGGCGATACCCTCGTCCAGCAACGCAAGTACTTTCCCCTGGATGTATTCCCCGTCGTCGAATTTTGGGGTCATTATCTCCGGATTGTCGAACTCATCATAAGGCAGCATGCCGTAGAAATCCGCCAGCGTGCCAAAGCCCCATGCCTTGATGATCTTGGCCGCACCTACGTAATGCCAGGCTTCTACTTTTTCGGCGGCGGCTATCGTCGGCGCAACGTTCACGCCGGCGTTTACATACCAGCTTTGCCAGGGCCAGTTGGCGCTGCTGGTATTGGAAAACCAGCGGGTGAGGTTCCAGTTGTTGGTATTGAACGAGTAGGTAACGGCTATCTGTTGCGAGATAAACGCGGCGCGTGTCCCGGCGCTTTCATAACCGTCTATGAACTGCGCGATCAAAGGCGGCAGCCGTTGTTCCGCAGTGGGTACGGTCGCGTTGGCGCTGTTCGGGTTATCGTTGATGTCCACCCATTTTTTACAGGACGTAAAAAAGAGGGCAAGACCTATGCAGAGAAATATTCTTTTCATTACTGTCATGTTTAGAATTTGAGATTTAAACCGATCGCAAAGCCGGAAGTGGCGGGCACACCGGCATAGTCGATGCCAACGGAGCCGGAGCCCACGACGCCCGCGCCTGCAGCGCTGGTTTCAGGGTCCATGCCGGAGTAGTTGGTAAACAATGCCAGGTTGGTGCCGGTTGCAGTGATGGTCGCATCTTTCAGCCAGGGCAGGCTTGTTAAAGCGCCCCTCGGCAGCGAATAGGCCAGCGACAGGGAGCGGAGGCGCAGCCAGTTTACTTTTTCGATGAAGTAAGGCGCGTGTTTTACGTAATAATCGACATAGAATTTCTCATCTGCCACGATCGTTTTTGTAACGGGCTTGTACGTATTGCTGGCAGCGTCCAGCGTAACGCCGGTCATGGTGATCTCGCTGCCCCTGTTCTCTGTTTTTTTGCTGAGGCCGTAAGTCGTCAGCAGCCATTCGGTGCCGTTGTAGACGTCACCGCCGATGCGGAAATCCCAAAGGAAAGAAAGGTTGAAGTTCTTGTAGCTGAAGCTGTTGTTCAAGCCGCCGAGCAGCTTGGGCTCGCGGTTGCCTACCAGCCAGGTGGCGTTGTTGTCGGTAACCGGGTAGCCGTCTTCGTCGAGGATAAAATTACCTTCCTCGTCCGTTTTCCATTTGGTGCCGCTAAGCCCCATGAAGTAACCGTTGTCGAAGGAAGCCGCTTTTGCATTTCCCACCTGCACGTCCGTAACATACAGGATAGGCAGCGCAGCGGGCAGCTCTTTTACCCGGCCTTTGTTGCGGCTCATATTGAGCATGATGTCCCAGCTGAAATTTTTGCGCCGGATCGGTTTTGCCGTGAGCGTCAGCTCAAGACCTTTGTTCTCGATCTCGCCCGTATTCACGGAGCTGAGAATGTAGCCGGTGGCATTGCTCACACGCGGCGTCAGTATCTGGTCTTTACTGTTATTGATGTAATAGGCCACATCCAGGCCCAGCCTGCCGTTCAGGAAACGCACTTCCGCGCCTACTTCGGTGGAAGTAGTGGTTTCCGGTTTTAATTTGTCGTTGCCGCGCGACCAGTAATTGCGGAAACCGCCGCCGATGGTCAGCTCGGGCCCGAAGAGATAAGTGTTGGTCTGGTATACGGGCGCGTCCTTGCCGACCTGCGCCCATGAAGCCCGCACTTTGCCGAAAGAAAGCACGTTGTTTTTGGGCAACAGTTCGGTGAATACAAAACTGCCGCTGAAAGAGGGGTAGAAGAAGGACTGGTTTTGCTCCGGCAGTGTAGATGAAATATCGTTACGGCCGGTCGCACTCAGGAAGATCATATCCTTGTAAGAGATCCTGAAATCGCCGTAAAAACCCGCCAGCCTTCTGCGCGAGATAGCTTCGGAAAAATACTTGTTTTGCTGTTCAGCGTTGTTAAGACTGACGAACTGGGGAATGGAGAACTTTTCCGCGCGGGCGGACAGCGCCCGCAGGTAGGTGTCTTCCGCTGTGGTGCCCAGTATAAGGCTGGCGTCCCAGTTGTTGAACGTTTTGTGGAAATTCAACATCAGGTTCGAGTTCACGTAATTGTAGTTGCGGTCTGTTTTCGACATCATACCCTGTTGCCACGCTTCTTTTACACTGGAGCCGGGAGCGGTAAAGCTGGAGAACTGCGTATAGTAATTGTCCACGCCGAGGCGGTACGTTGCGTCGAACCAGTCGGTGATCTTCACATTCACGTAAGCGGTACCGATAAAACGGTTAGTCTTGTCTGACTGCGGGTTTTTGTTGATGATCCAGTACGGGTTGTCCGAATCCTCG
>CBINIO010000481.1:0-3647 GCA_966250725.1 uncultured Chitinophaga sp. | reverse complement strand
TGATGGATTTATGGTCGGAACAACGGCTGCCGGTAACGGTGATGTTCCTCGCATTGCGCAGCAGGTTCACGCAGCTGTAACCGAAATAACGCGCCGTTACGTTCTTCACCCAGCAATGTTCCGCTTTGTCTATCGCGATGGCGTCCCAGCCGTGCTCTTCGTCCGTATCCGATGCGTATGCCGATTCGCAGACGAGGTTTTCTATACCCGATTCCGCGATGCGGCCTTCGAAAGTATATTTATACAAAGCGCCGCCGCCGTATTTTGTTTCCATTGCCATCACCACGGGATTGTCCAGGTACACTTTGTTGCCTTGTACTTTGGTGACCGTTCTTTCATACTGAAGATTATACCCGGCCGGCGTCCATTGTTTGACGCCGCTTTTCTCTTCTATCCGGTCCATTCTGATATCGCTGATCCATCGCGCGGTGCCTGGTCTGAACAGGATCACGTTGTCGCCTTCTTTGAAATTGCCGGCATTCTGCACATCCACGGCCATTGCGCCGACGGGCACGTATGCTGCGGTAATGGCGGTGCGGCTGCCCGGCACTTCTTTTATTTCACCGGTACCGGCAATGCGGATGAGCGATACTTTTTTTCTTGCGGTGGCGATGAGTTTGGCGCCGTCCTCGCCGCGCAGCACGATGCCGCCTGCGGTGATGCGGAGATGATCGGGAATATTGTAGATGCCTTTGCGCAGCAATACCGCTCCGCGGAAACCGTTTCTGTCGGGCCTGCGCTGTGCCACTTCGTCGATCGCTTGCTGGATGAGGGTCTGGTCGTTGTCCGTACCGGTGGGGCTGACCGTTTTCACCACGGGCAGCATGGGCAGCGGCTTATCGCCGTAGTGGTACCCTACCCTGCTGAAGTCGGGGATGATATCGCCTTTTTCATCGGGAACGTATTCGAGGTTTCCTTTGTTGATCCTGACAAACCTGCTTTCCCATTCCGCAGGTTTGGGTGTAAAGAAGATAAAGGCCGCGGCGACCGTCATAAGGGCCGGCAGGATGGCTGCTTTGTTCATAACATGGAATGTTTTTCGATAAATGCGGTCCGCATATTTCGGCGGAGGTTTCGAAATATACTCAATTTCCTTTTACGGTAGGCGGTCTCTTTGAGAACAGAAAGGGCCGGCCAATACGGCCAGCCCTTCTATCTGTAGGACGTGGTTGATAAGTTGGATCCCGCGAAAGCGTTGAAGGTGTTAACACCTCACACATCCCGTACTTTGTATCCCGCGAAAGCGTCGAAGGTGTCAACACCTTCCACTCCTTCTAATACTCCGGGTTCTGCGACAGCTTCTTATTGATATCTCTCTCCTTCTGCGGAACGGGCCAGAGATAGTGCATCGCCGGGTCGAAGAGGCGGTTTTCCACCAGCTGGTGGTCCGCGGTAAAGGTAACCTTGCCGGTAGCGGGGTCCACTTTACCCTGTCTTGCGCCGTACACATTGCCTTTCCTCACCTGGTCGCCGATCTTCCAGCGTTTGATGTCGTACCAGCGCAGGCCTTCCAGCGCAAGCTCCACCCTTCTTTCCCTGCGCACCAGCGTTTTGAGCGTAGCGGGCGAATTGTACACAAGGCGGTCCACCGGCGGCATGCCGGCGCGGTCCCTGATCTTGTCGAGCGCGTCGTACACGCTGTTGTCCACTACGCCTGTTTCCACTTTTGCTTCGGCGTACATGAGCAGCACGTCCGCATAACGGATGAGGATCATGTTCAGGCCGGTGTTCCACATGTCGTTGTAGTCGGACAGGTTGGAGATGAACTTCTTCGGGAGATAGCCCGTCTTGGAGTTGTTGTCTCCCAGCATAAAATCGCCCGAAGCGGGATCGATGGGATTGTAATACTTGCCGTCGTACAGCTGCCCCGGGTAAACAATACTGGCTGAAAGGCGCGGGTCGCGGTTGGCGTACGGATCGTTCTCATCATAACCGGAGGCCGGGTCCGTGATCGGCTTTCCGTTCTTCATTTCATATGCGTCCACCAAAGCCTGGGTGGGATCAACGCTGCTCCAGCCGCCTGAAGACGAGGTGGGCATTACGCCGATGTTGCCGTTGGGATAATCGTTCTCCTTGTACTGCATGTCAAGGATCACTTCGATGTTATTTTCATTCTGGATACGGAAAAGGTCCTGGTAGCTCGCGGCCGGGTTGGAAGTGTTGCGGAAAAGGTCGTAGCCGAGGCCCATCACCTTTTCGCAGTCGGTGATGCAGCCGGGATAGTCGCCCATGTACAGCTCCAGCCTGGCGCGCAGCGCATACGCGGCGCCGCGGGTGATGCGGCCCACGTCTTCCCCGGAATAGGAAGGCTCCAGCTGCGGCGCGATGGCGGCCAGCTCGTCGAGGATATATTTCTGCACTTCCGCGATGGGCGTGCGCGTTACGGCATTGGCCTCGGTGGCGGTGAGCGTTTTGGTCACCAGCGGCACATCGCCGTACAGCTGGGTGAGCGTGTAGTACTGGTACACGCGGAGAAAACGCGCTTCCGCTTTGAAGCGGGTTTTGAGCGTTTCATCCATCGGCGTTTTATCCACGTTCTCGAGGAACCAGTTGCATTTCTGGATGGTCTTGAAATTCCAGCGGTTGGTCACGTTGCCGTCTGAAGGCGTGAGCGAACCGTTGCCGATGTTCATGTACCCTTCCCAGAGGAACTGGCTGTAAGCATTGTCCGACGCGCAGTCCATGTAAATAACGTTGTAGCTGTCCTCCCAGTCGCGGTAGCAGCCGTTGAGCGCGGCGCGCGCGTCCGCTTCGGAGGTCCAGAGGGATTCGTTGCTGTATGCGTCTTCCGGCGTGCGGTCCAGGAAGTCTTTGTTACAGGCCGTCAGTAACGTGCCTGATATGGCTATGAGATAGAATATTTTCCTTGTCATCCGTGTATGTTTTTCTTTTTAATTGTCTATGAACTCGCATTCCCGGTTTCACCGAGTTCATTTTTTACCGGCTGCCGCCTTAAAAAGTTACGTTTAAGCCTACGGTGTTCACTTTCACCTGCGGGTAATAATAAATGCTGCTGGTGGAGGGCGCTTCAGGGTCTATCCAGTTGTAAAGACCGCTAAAGGTGAGAATGTTCTGCCCGCTGTAATACACGCGCGCTTTTTTGATCCCGATCCTGTCCAGCAGGCCTTGCGGAAGCGTATAACCCAGCTGCAGGTTTTTCAAACGGAGATACGACGCGTCTTTCACCCAGAAGGAAGAAGGCATGCTGGACGGGTCGTTCTGCTGCTGGGTGGAAAGCACCCTCGGCAGCGAAGCGCCGGTGTTGGATGCTGTCCAGGTGTCGAGCATCGCGGAAGTGGGTTTGCCGGAGCTGGTGCTGATCTGGCCCACCTTGCCGGCATCGATGTAGGTTTTTACGCCTGCGGCGCCCTGGAAGAAGATGGTCAGGTCAACGCTTTTCCACGCACCGCCCAGGTTCAGGCCGTAGGTGATCTTCGGGTAATAGTTGCCGAGATAGGTTTTGTCCTTGGTGTCGATCACCTTGTCGCCGTTGATGTCCTGGTATTTCAGGTCGCCGGGTTTGGTGTTGGCGGATTGTTTGGCATGAGCGGCGATCTCGTCGGTGCTCTGGAAGATGCCTTCGGCCACATAGCCCCACAGGGCGTTGATGGGCAGGCCCGCCTGTTTGATGGTGTAGCCGCTGGGGC
>CBINIO010000480.1:0-3648 GCA_966250725.1 uncultured Chitinophaga sp. | reverse complement strand
ACTTTCTCGCGAAATACCCGCAGATCAAGCTGGTGGAAACGGAAGACACCGCGCTGAGCGCGAAGCATGTACGGCAGAAAAAGCTGAAAAGCACCGCGGCCATCGCGGGCGACCTGGCGGCGGAGATCTACGAGCTGGACATCATCGGCCGCAACATCCACACGGCGAAAAACAATTACACCCGTTTTCTCGCCATTTCAAAAAATGGCGTGCAGCCGCCCGCGGACGCAAACAAATCTTCCGTATATTTCCAAACTTCCAACGAGAGCGGAAGCCTGGCGAGAGTATTGACGCAGATCGCGGCCGAAGGCATCAACCTGAGCAAGATCCAGAGCTTCCCGATACCCGCGAAGGAATGGCATTATTATTTCCACGCGGACATGGAATTCGAATCCCTGGATCATTTGCAGCAGGCTCTTAAAAGGATCACACCGCTGACGGAGCGATTCACCGTGCTGGGGGTTTACAAAAAAGGCAACACGCATACCTGATACCTGAAATCATAGACCAATGCAACCATCCGTAGCCAAACGATTACAGCATACCGAGGAGTATTACTTCTCACGGAAGCTCCGCGAAATAGACGATATGAACAAAGCGGGCGCGAACGTGATCAACCTCGGCATCGGCAGCCCGGACCTGCCGCCCCATTCCTCCGTAACCGCCGCGCTCAACGAGCACGCCGCGAAACCCAATACCCATGCCTACCAGGGCTACAAAGGCATTCCCGCGCTCAGGCAGGCGATCGCCGGCTGGTACGGCCGTTATTACAACGTTCCCCTCAACCCCGATACGGAAGTGCTGCCGCTGATCGGCTCCAAGGAAGGCATCATGCACATCTGCATGACGTTCCTCCAGGAAGGCGACGAAGCCCTTATTCCCGACCCGGGTTATCCCACTTACCGCTCCGCCGTGCAGCTGTCAGGCGCCACGCCCGTGACCTACACGCTCAATGCCGCCAACGGCTGGCAGCCGGACCTGGACGCGCTTGAAAAACGCGACCTCGCCAACGTGAAGCTCATGTGGGTGAACTACCCGCATATGCCCACCGGCGCCGCGGCGAAAAAAGATACTTTCGAAAAGCTGGTGGCCTTTGCCGCCAAACATCATATTCTCCTTTGCCACGACAACCCGTACAGCTTCATCCTCAACGAGCATCCGGCCAGCCTGATGGCCACGCCGGGGGCGAAGGAAGTGGCGCTGGAGCTCAACTCCCTCAGCAAAAGCGGCAACATGGCCGGCTGGCGTGTAGGCATGCTCGTGGGCAAGGCGGAATTCCTCAACGACATCCTGCGGTTCAAAAGCAATATGGACTCGGGCATGTTCCAGCCCGTGCAAATGGCTGCCGTGGCCGCGCTGGAGCTGGGCCCCGAATGGTACGCGCAACTGAATAAGATCTACGCCGGCCGCCGCGAAAAAGTGTTCGAGCTGCTGGAGCTGCTGGGCGCGCAATTCGACCGCAACCAGGTGGGCATGTTCGTATGGGCGAAAATACCCGCCGGTTACAAGGACGGGTACGCCGTGAGCGACGCAGTGCTGCAAAAGGCGCATGTGTTCATCACGCCGGGCGGCATCTTCGGAGAGAACGGGCAGGGCTACATCCGCGTAAGCCTTTGCCGCGACGAGCAGGTGTTTGCCGAAGCCATAGAGCGGGTCAGAAAAACGATCGTTTCACCTCAAACCGCCGCCATATGATAGCCGCCGTTGTAGGAGTAGGCCTGATCGGCGGTTCGCTCGCCCTCAGCCTCAAAGAAAAAGGCGTCGCCAACTGGGTGATCGGTGTGGACTTCAACCAGGACAACCTGACCAAAGCGCAGGGCCTGAAAATAATCGACGAAAGCTCCACGCTCGACGACGCGATGGAACGCAGCCAGCTGATCGTGCTCGCCATACCGGTGGACGCATTGCTGCAAACGCTCACTTCCATTCTCGATAAGGTAAAACCTCATCACGTAGTGATGGACGTGGGCTCCACCAAACAAAAACTGCTGCAGCTCGTTGCCGGGCATCCCAGGAGAGGCCGCTTCGTGGCCGCCCACCCGATGGCCGGCACCGAGTATTCCGGCCCGGAAGCCGCCATACACAACCTGTTCAGCCAGAAAACGATGGTGCTCTGCGATGTCAAGAACAGCGACGAGGACGCGCTGGAGCTGGTGGAAACGATGGTGGACAAGCTAAACATGCGCACCGTGTACATGAACGCAGAAGAGCACGACCTGCACACGGCCTATGTGAGCCACATCTCGCACATCACTTCTTTCGCGCTGGCGCTGACGGTGCTGAAAAAAGAAAAGGAGCAGGGACGCATTTTCGAGCTGGCGAGCGGCGGTTTCGAATCCACCGTAAGGCTTGCGAAAAGCTCGCCGGACATGTGGGTGCCCATTTTCAAGCATAACCGCAACAACGTGCTGGATGTGCTCGAGGAACATATCAACCAGCTGGAGCAGATGAAGCAGCTGCTGCAGGCGGAAGATTACGAAACGTTCTACAAGCTCATCCAGAAAAGCAACAAGATCAGGAAGATCCTGAAATAACAGTCATTTGTAAACTCTTAACACGTCACGATAACAATGGAACAGATCTTAGCAAAAACAAAATTCGCCGATCCGGCTTCAGACAAAAAGCCGCTGATCATTTCAGGCCCCTGCTCGGCCGAAACCGAGGAACAAACGCTGGCGACCGCGCTGGCGCTGGCAAAAACCGGTAAAGTGGATGTGCTGCGCGCCGGTATCTGGAAGCCCCGCACCCGCCCCGGCTCGTTTGAAGGCATTGGCGCGAAAGGCCTGCCCTGGCTGCAGAAAGCAAGGGAACTGACCGGCATGCCCACCACCGTGGAAGTAGCCACTGCCAAACAGGTGGAAGACGCGCTGCACTTTGGCGTAGACATCCTCTGGATCGGCGCGCGCACCACCGTAAACCCGTTCTCCGTGCAGGACGTGGCCGACGCGCTGAAAGGCGTGAAGATCCCCGTGCTGATCAAGAACCCGATCAATCCCGACCTGGAACTTTGGATCGGCGCCGTTGAGCGCATCGCCAAAGCGGGTATCGAAAAGATCGGCCTGATCCACCGCGGCTTCTCCAGCTACGGCAACACCGAATACCGCAACGCGCCCATGTGGCACCTCGCGATCGAGCTGAAACGCCGTCATCCCGAATTGCCGATGATCTGCGACCCGAGCCACATCAGCGGCCGCCGCGACATCCTGCAGGCCGTGGCCCAGGAAGCCATCGACCTGGATTACGACGGTCTCATGCTCGAAACGCACGTGGACCCCGACAATGCATGGAGCGACGCCAAACAGCAGATCACGCCCGAAAAATTCGGCGAAATGCTGGACAACATCACCTGGAGGCACGAACGTACCGACCAGAAAGATTTCAACACCGCGCTCGAAAAACTGCGCAACCAGATCAACGGCATCGACGACGAGATACTGCTGCTGCTGGGCAACCGCATGAAGATCGCTGAAAAGATCGGCCAGTACAAAAAAGAGAACAACATCACGATCCTGCAGACGAACCGCTGGAACGAGATCCTGGACCGCGGCATCCGCGCCGGCGAAAAGCTGGGCCTCACCAAAGATTTTATCCTGAAATACTTTGACGCGGTGCACCTGGAATCCATCAACCGCCAGAACAAAGTGATGA
>CBINIO010000479.1:0-3671 GCA_966250725.1 uncultured Chitinophaga sp. | reverse complement strand
CTTTTCGTGCTAATCAGTTGTTCTATCAAGGATATTGCTGGTTGACAATTCAAATATAAGGCAGGAATCAATGCAAAAAATGCGCAATCGTTTGTGCAAATTGCGCATTAAAAACAGTCCGGTTTATGAAATGGATTGCATGTTACAACACCGGCATGCAACGATCATTTCTCAGCGGTTGTAAGGATATTCGTTCACCCACCTGAATCCCGTGCTGATCAGCCTGAAACGCCGGTGATCGTATTTGCGGAAACGGTACGTTACGGAATCATTACCGAGCACGCCGGCGAGCGTAAGGAATGTTGAATCCGATGTGTAATGCAGCACAGATTTATGCGCGTCGTCGTTCCGTTTTGATATGGACACGGTTTTGAGCGTAGTGTCTACTTTGAAAGAAACATATTCCATTGAATCGTTCATCATTTTCACCTGCGCATAATTTCCGTATTGGATGACCAGCTGCCGCCAGCGCGTAGTATCCGTTGTAAGCGGCGGTATGGTATCATGACCGCGCACCAGCAGCTCCGTGTTGTAGATGCCGTGCAGCGGCGGGTGAAACATGTTATCGAACATTTCCGCGCGCGAAAGCGCGCCCTGCACCTGGGAAATGAACAGCATCGCGATGAACGCACACTTTAACACGATCGCCGATATGCGCAGCCAGCGCTTATGCAGGTACCTGCGGTACACCTTTGCGCATACCGGTTTGTTCAGGAGGAAAAGGCCCGCCATCCGCCGCAGGTCCGGCGCCATCAGGAACAGCGACACCAGCAGCAGGAAAGAGGAATAAAGCTTCACCGGCACGTCAAAACAGAAATTGATCATCACCACGTTCAGCATCACGAACGCCGAAAGCATGGCGCCCAGCAGCGTCGTGCGCCTGAACAAAAGAAAAGCGCCCGCGATCACCTCGGCCCAGCCGGTAAACGCGCTGAAAGCACCCGAAAACCCGACGTAAGCCCATGCCAGCCCCATCGGGCTTTTATCGCCAAAAGGCTGCACCAGCTGCGACAATGCAGGGGCAGGCATCTGCAAGTGAAAGACCTTCAAAACACCGTACATGCACAACGTAAAAGCCAGGTAATACCGCAAACCCACGCGCAGCCAATGATGCAGCGCATCGTAACTTCTTCGCCGCCTGTCCCACGCCGACCATACCAGCGCTATCGCCACGGCGGATACCGCCATCACGAACAGCTTCACATAATCGTACGTAGTGTCACCGCTGCCGTTCGTAAAGATCGTAACGGGCGCGGGCAGATGCAGGACATGCGCGCCCGTCCACGGCACTACCATGCGCCACAAGGGCTCCGGCGACAGCCAGCCGCCGAGGTACGGCACGTACGACAAGGGGAACGGGAAAATGTACAATACAAAAAAGACGAAGAAGAACCGGAAGGCCATTTTTTCACCGGCACTCCATAAACGGGATGTTTGCAAGGTCATAGGCGCGATTGGTTTACGTTGTAACGTTGGATGAATTTAATGCAAAAGGGGTAGATCTCATAACCGTTCAACATTAATTGTCCTTCAAGTGGCCGGAACGCCCCGCCATAAGAAATAGCACCGCAGTTTGCATATTTTTTCGGAAATTCATGTCAGCAATCTGACCCCTCAATCCACTCCCATGGGCAAACCCCTTCATACTGACCCCTTGGGCGCCACACCCACGTCAAGACCGTTTTTCGGGCCCTTCAGCATACCCGGCCCGTTTTTCACGCCCCAGCCTGCCGTTCAAAAACAGGACGACGAAAAAACAACCTCGCCCGCCAAAGAGGAGCCGGAGGAAAAAAAACCGCATGTTTTTTACAGCATCTTCGACGACCTCGTGCTGCAGTTCCCCAAACGCTGGCAGGACGCCTATCACCGTTCCAAAATGTTCGGCTCCGTCCGCCTGTTCGATCCCGCGTTCGGGCAGGAGCTGCTTTCGAACGAGATCATGGCCTTGTGGAACGTGTTTTACGCGCTGAAATTCAAATACACTTCCCCGTACGGCGACAAGGTAGATTTTTCAACGGGGCTTGAAATGGCGGAACAATTGTCCGGCACAACGGGAACGTTTATCAGTCTTGCTTCCCTCGTGCTGCACAAAGACATGAAAAAATACCTGTCCGAAGACCTGCCCGAATACGCCAAAGACAATCTCGCCCTCTTCCTCATTACCGGCTCGCTGCTGCAGGGCGGTATGGTGGGCCTCAACGCGCTGATGGGCGACGAGCTGGATTTCAGTTCCCTCATCGGCCCCGCCACCAGCAAATACACCGAACCGCCGGCGGGTTTCAAACGACCGTACCTGCTTAACAATATTCCCGACAAACGCTGGAAGTCGCCCTTCCCCGATGCGCCCGAAAAATTCGAGCTCACCTATTCCGGCACCGACGAAGCAGCCGAAGAGAAAAAATGGAGCCTTGGCCTGGGATTCAACCTGGCCTCCGCTTTGGGCAAGTACCCGGAGAATGAAAAGGACATTCCCAAATACAAAGGCTTCGAGTTCTTCCCGTATTTTTCCTATTCCCACAAAGAGCCGGTGGAAGGCAAACCCGCGCCCGACGAAAAACACAAGTTCATGGGCGGCATCTACACCGGCGCGGCAGGGTATTACGGCCTGCTGGAAGGCGGCGCGCGCTTTGACGATTCATCCGCGCTCGAAGCGTATGGCCGCGCAGGCTTTATTATGAAAAACACCGGCCCGCTAAGCCTCATGCAGCTCACCGGCGAGCTCGACTACCGCCCGGACGCCCCATCCCCCTACCGGGGCCGCCTCAACGCAGCCGCCGGTTTCGACATTCTCGACAACGACAAATGGAAATTCCAGCTGGGCGCCGGCGCAGGCGGGCTGCTTCCCTCCGACGACGAACGCGGCGCATTCGACTTCCGCGCCAACCTGGCGCTTTCGCGCAAATACAAAGCCTCCGGATTCCCGCTGCCGCTGAGCACGGGTATAGACGCAACATTCAATTACGGGAAACAGGACCCGTTCAATGCGCAATCGCCGGATATGTACGGCGTGCTTACGCGGCTGACGTTTTTTGATATGGTGAAACTGGGGCTGGAGTATTACAAGATCGACCAGCATGTGGAAGGGTTGCCTGATAGGGATCTGCGAGGGATGCTGACGTTTGATTTTGCGCCGGTGTTTATGAAAGGGAGGAAGTAGGGTTTTTGTCGTTATTCCGATAGCAAACTCGACAAACAACGCGTTATTGCTTGCCGAATATCATCTGCTTGCGTTTCTCCTTGTCCTTCTGCTGTACAGGAACAGACCAGTGTATGTGATTTTGCCGAAATGAATTGTATTGTTACTTCAATTGTATATCCCAATCCTCTTTGCCTCCTACCACTTTCTCCGTAGTTTACTATTAGGGTTTCATCAGCTAATTCTGTTTTTAACTCAGGCAATCTAATAAGTCCTTTTTTTGCTAATATCCCTGTAATAACGTTACTTGGATTAACACTTTTGCTCGTAGCCGAGCCGTATACACCATAATTTCCGCCATATACGCCTGCTGTACCTGAAGTCAGGTTTCCTGTGGGAGAAATGAATATGTATTTATATCCTTCAATTTTTTCCTTTTTTATGACTGTAGGTGCTTTAAGCGGGGCACAACTATTTATCAAAATGGTCGCAAGAAAAACTGTCAAAAAGATAATCGTTTTCATATTAATAAGGA
>CBINIO010000478.1:0-3679 GCA_966250725.1 uncultured Chitinophaga sp. | reverse complement strand
CCAGCAACGGATACGGCGGATCGTCCGGGTGAATGGCGAGCCGCATGCCGAGCGATTCCGCTACCGGCACCACCTGTTGCAGGAAATAAAAAAGATGTTCGCGGAGCTTGTCCGCATCGATGTGCGCGTATTTGTCCAGCGCGGCCAGTACGGCATCCGGCGTAAAACGATCGTCGCTGCCGGGAAGGCCCAGCAAGGCGTTTTGAAAAAGCGCGCTTTTTTCCGTTTCGCTCATTTTTTCAAAATGCGTTGTTGCGGCGGCGATCTCCTCTTGCGAATAATCTTTTTCCGCGCCGGGTCTTTTGAGCAGGTAAAGATCGAAGGCGATGAACGCGTTGCGTTCGTAATACAGCGCACGGCTGCCGTCGGCCATCGGGTAGTTTACGTCCGTGCGCATCCAGTCCATCACCGGCATAAAATTATAGGTGATGGTATAAATGCCGCAACCGGCGAGGTTTTGCAGGCTGACCTTGTAATTGTCGATATACGTTTGGCAGTCGCCGGTGCGGCGTTTGATGTCTTCGTGCACGGGCAGGCTTTCCACTACCGACCAGCGCATGCCGGCGGTCGCTATCAGTTCCTTTCGCCGGCTGATGTCGGCGACCGTCCATATTTCGCCGACGGGCACCTGGTGCAGCGCGGTGACTACGCCGGTGCAGCCTGCCTGCCGGATATCGCTCAGACTGACGGGATCATTGGGGCCGAACCAACGCATCGTTTGTTCCATTGACATGTGCGGAATGTTTTAAAACCGCGGTAATATCTGAAAAAAACGGGAACGGTTGTGAGGGTGACGGGGTTACATCGTTGTAATTCGTTTTACCGGCTGACAGGAGCTGCACAGATATAACACTGCCGACCCATCGTGGGATATTAACACCATCGCCATTCTTCACGTTGCCTCAAACCCGGTGTTAACACCTCACTATTTATCCTTGACAAGATTTAAATAGCCGCGGTGTTAACACCTTTTCAAAATACCCTTCAGCGGTCTTAAAGGCATTTCTCCTACCCTTGTTCATATATATCATAACCACACGCTCCCGCCACAATACCCGCAAGCTGCTCCCGCCATTTCACCACTTCACCTATCACGATGATCGCGGGATTGACGACGCCTTCCGCCTCAGCCACCGCCGCAATGTCCGACACGCTGCCGGTGACGATCCGTTCCTGTTCCGTGGTGCCGTTCTGGATCACGGCGACCGGCGTGCCTGCTTTGCCGGCTTCTTTAAATATGTCCATAATGGCGCCGATGCGGCTCATCGCCATTAATATTACTACGGTGGCGGTGGAACGCGCTGCCAGGTGCACGTCGCCGGAAATATCGCCGCTGCGGGTGGTGCCGGTGGTTACCCAGAAGCTTTCCGCCACGCCGCGGCAGGTGAGCGGGATCATTTGCATGGCCGGAACGGACAATGCGCTGGAAATGCCCGGCACCACGCTCACAGGAATGCCTGCGCGCGAAGCCGCTTCAATTTCTTCCACCGCCCTGCCGAACACAAAAGGGTCTCCGCCTTTCAGCCGCACCACATGCCCGTACTGCCTCGCCGAACTGACGATCAAGTCGTTGATCTCGTCCTGGGAAAGGGAATGACAGCCAAAACGTTTCCCGACGTAGCTGACCACGGCGTGTTTGGGGGCATATTCCAGCAATTGCGGGTTTACCAGCGCATCGTACAGCACCACATCGGCGGCGGCAAGGGCGCGAATGGCTTTCAGGGTGATCATTTCCGGGTCCCCGGGCCCCGCCCCGATCAGCGTAACAGTGGCTTCTGGCATAGAAATTTCATATTATAATTAAATTTATATAATAATTATCAGGACAAACATATCAATTTTTAAATCATTTTGCCTTAATTTTATGAAACTAGATCATACACCTTATTCAATTTCTACGTTTTTTACCTGATACAAATTATATTAATTATTTATTAATATATCTATTATGAAGATCGTAGTAATTGGGAATGGCATGGTCGGCCACAAATTCTGTGAGAAACTCACACAAAAGCTTGGCAAAAATACCGCCCGCATTGTCATCTTCGGCGAAGAAACCCTTCCCGCTTACGACCGCGTTCACCTCAGCGAATATTTCTCCGGTAAAACGGCAGACGACCTTTCCCTCGCGCCGGGATCCTGGTACGCCGATCAGGGCATTACCCTTCACCTCGGCGATCCCGTTCACCAAATCGACCGCAGCCACAAAACCGTCACCTCGCTGAAAGGCGTTTCCGAAACCTACGACTTTCTCGTGATGGCTACCGGCTCCGCCGCATTCGTGCCCAATATAGCGGGAACGGATAAAAAAGGCGTATTTATTTACCGCACCATCGAAGACCTGGAGCTGATGAAAAGCTACGCGCCCCGCGCCAGCCGCGGCGCAGTGATCGGCGGCGGCCTGCTGGGACTGGAAGCCGCAAAGGCCCTGATCGACCTCGGCATCACCGAAACCAGCGTGATCGAGTTCGCCCCAAGGCTCATGCCCCGGCAGATCGACGACAAAGGCTCCTCCGTACTGCAATCCAAGCTGCAAAGCCTGGGCCTGTCCGTACTCACCGGCAAAAACACCTCCGCCATCCTTGGCGACGCCTCCATCACCGGGCTTGCCTTTTCCGACGGCACCTCGCTGGAAACGGACATGCTGGTGATCTCCGCCGGTATCAAACCCCGCGACGAGCTGGCCGTGGCCTGCGGGCTGGAAACCGGCCCCCGCGGCGGCATCGTGGTGAACGACCTGCTGCAGACCAGCGACCCTTCCATTTTCGCCGTCGGCGAATGCGCGTTATATAATGGTATGATCTACGGCCTCGTGGCGCCGGGCTATGAAATGGCGGAAGTGGCCGCCACGCAGATCGCCGGCAGTTTCCAGCAAAATACTTCAACGCAAAAATCCTTCACCGGCTTTGACATGAGCACCAAGCTGAAGCTCATCGGCGTGGACGTAGCCAGCTTCGGCGATCCCTTCACCCCGCCGGACCAGAGCCACAGCATCGTGATGGAAGACAGCATCAACGGCGTTTACCAGCGCATCAACATTTCGCAGGACGGCAAATACCTGCTCGGCGGCATCCTCATTGGCAATGCGGACGCCTACAACATGCTGCTGCAAACCTGCAAGAACAGCATGCCGCTCCCCCCCAACCCTGCCGACGTACTGCTCGGCCCGCGCGGCGGCAACGCGACGGCCGGCGCCGGGGTGGACGCCCTGCCCGACGAAGCAGTGATCTGCAGCTGCGAAAGCATCACCAAAGCGGCCATCTGCCAGGCGGTAAGCGAAGGCAACGAAACGCTCGAAGCCGTAAAAAAATGCACCAAAGCCGGCACCTGCTGCGGCGGATGCACGCCCATGGTAAAAGATCTCATTTCCGCCACCATGAAGGCGCAGGGCAAATATATCCGCAACGTGGTGTGCGAACATTTCGATTATTCCCGGCAGGAGCTGCTCGATCTCATGAAAGTAAAATCGATCCGCTCCTTTGACGAAGCGCTCGATCATTACGGCCACGGCGAAGGCTGCGAGATCTGCAAACCCGTGGTCAGCTCCATCCTCGCCAGCCTCTGGAACGACATGATCCTCGCCAAAGGCAACGACACCGCGCAGGACAGCAACGACCGCTATCTCGCCAACATCCAGAAGGGCGGCACCTATTCCGTGGTGCCGCGTATCCCCGGCGGC
>CBINIO010000477.1:0-3680 GCA_966250725.1 uncultured Chitinophaga sp. | reverse complement strand
CGCCCATCATCAACATCCCGCAATCCGCCATCCTCGGCATGCACAAGATACAGGACAGACCCATGGCCGTGAACGGCCAGGTAGTGATCCGCCCGATGATGTACGTGGCCCTCAGCTACGACCACCGCATTATCGACGGCCGCGAATCCGTGAGCTTCCTGGTGCGCGTGAAAGACATGCTGGAAAATCCCGAGCAGCTGCTGTTCGGTAAAGATCCCGTGAAGGCTTTGCTGAAACTGTAATTTACATTTACCCGTAACGTATATCGGAGAGGCCGCAGCGCAATGCTGTGGCCTCTTGGTTTTATAAGCGTTTGTGGTATCGGGCTGAAAACGTTTCCGTTTATATCGCGCTGCGGCTTCTTATTGCTGTAAACGTTCTCTTTATGTCGCGCTACGGCCTCTTATTGTTATCAGCATTGGCGTTTATAAACCTTCGCGTTTGAAAATGATCTTCCTCCCGAATTGCGTGATCAGCAGGTCGCCGTTGGATATGGCAACGGTGCCGGGCGCTTCATACATCACGAAATTATTATCGGTGGTGTAATGCATGAGCATCGGACGGCCGCCGTTTTGCGAAATGTACAGCTTCCCGTTTTTGTCTTCCACCTTCAGCGCGATGTTGCGGAATTTGAACTGCCCCGGATATTGTTTCGCCGTATCGGCGGGCAATGGCGCGGAAGTGACCTTTACGGGATTATAAAAATCCTTTTCCCATCCGTAGGCAATGGCAATGCTGCGCGTCACTTCGTCGATGATGTCGTTATTGTCGGAGTTCACCATCACTACAAACCCGTTCCCGCCCTGCGTGCTGCCGTAATACACGCATCTGAAACCTTCGTTTGCGCCGTTGTGATTGAAATAACGCCCGCCTGCAACCCTGAATACCCCGAGCGCGGAATTGTCATTAAGATAAGGCGTCAGTCTTTTTTGGGTCATGGCCTGGTTGAGCACTTTGGACGATCTTCCTTCCAGCGCCAGCTGCGTTTCGATAATGTATTTCGAAAGATCGGCCGGGTTCGTCCAGAGGCCGGCGGCGGCCATTTCGGGATAGACGTGGTATTTGCCTTCGAGGGGCGTACCGTCCTGCCGGTAAGCAGTGGCGAGCAGCGGGATTTTGCCGGCTGGGGCGGGTTGCGTGTAGAAGCTGCCCGTCATGCCCAGCGGGTCCAGCACTTCTTTCTGCATATATTGGTCGTAAGGTATACCCGTTACCGTGGTTTCGATGAGCTGGGTAATGGTAGTGCCGCCGCCGGAATATTGCGCTTTTACGCCGGGGGCGAACAATGGTTTTACTTCGTCCGTGTTGGCGGGTTCTTTCCCGCTGAGAATTTCTTCCACGGTCGGCAGCTTTTCGCCCCATTCATAACCGGGGAAGCCGTGTACGCTAAGCCCGGCGGTATGGCTGAGCAGGTTGGTAAGGGTGATCTTGCCCGAATCGGCGGACGGGTGCCAGGTTTTTAGGTAAGTGTTGATGTTCTCGTCAAGATTCAGCCTGCCGTTCTGCACGAGTTTCAGGATGCCCACCGCGTTCAGTGATTTGCTGATGGAAGCCGCCTGGAAAAGGGTTTGAGGGGTAACGGGGACTTTCGCTTCCTTGTCCGCATAACCATATCCTTTCGCCCATTCAAGCTTGTAATCGCGGATGACGCCGATGGTGACGCCGGGCACGTTGTGGACTTTCATTCTTTCTTCGATGTTCCACCGCACCGGCGGTTCGTTCTCGATGTTCATCCAGCCGGCGAGATTGTTTTCCACCTTGCGGATGTTGTCGCTGACGGATTGAGCGCTGGCGATAAAAGGAAGGAGCAATAAAAAGATGAGGGGGCGCATAAGGTTTCAGGTTTTAGGTGTTATAATTTACGAAATAAGCGGGTAGAATGACCGGTTTTCCCGGGCGATCGTTTTAAAAGACGGTTCAGGGACTAAAAAGATGCATGAACGGCCCGTTTCCATAAAAAGCCGTTGGCCGGGAAAGCAGGGTTGCTAGTCCATATGCCCCGATGCACGCAGAAAGCCGCTTCACAAAAGCGTTTCCTATCTTTGCGTTCATGACGCGCTGGGAAAATTATATGAACGCTGCCGTGGAGATCGTTTCGGCGTACGACGGCAGCCTGCCCTTACACCATCACCTGAAACAATTCTTCAAAGCCCGCCCTCATATGGGCAGCCGCGACCGCAAACGCGTGCAGCAGTTGGCGTACCAGTATTACCGTCTCGGCAAATGGCAGTCACAGCTGGACGTGCAGGAACGGATGCTTTTAGGCGCTTTTCTCTGCGAGCAAACACCCGACCCGCTGCTGGATTTTTTCAAACCGGAATGGGATCAACGTATAACCGGCACCGTTAGCGAGAAATTAAATTTCCTCGGTCTCCGCTGGGACGCCGCTTCCGCATTCCCTTTTACCACGCATCTTTCCGAAGACATCGACCCGGAAACGTTCACATTATCATATCTGCAGCAGCCCAAATTATTCATCCGCGCGAGGCCCGGTAGAAAGGCCGCCATCCTGTATTCGCTGGAGAGCGCCGGCGTGGCGCATGAAGTAAGCGGCGACGCGGTGGCGCTGGCGAACGGTATCAAGGTAGAAGAATTACTCCCGGACAAAAGCGCATACGAAGTGCAGGACCTGTCGTCGCAGGAAACCGGCCTGCGTTTTCATGCGAAGCCCGGGGAGCGCTGGTGGGACTGCTGCGCGGCCAGCGGCGGTAAATCCATCCTCCTGCATGATCTGCAACCTTCGGTACGGCTGACCGTGAGCGACGTGCGCGCCAGCATCCTCGAAAACCTTCGCAAGCGTTTTGCGGAAGCAGGCGTCAGGAACTATGACATCCGCATGTTTGATCTCACGAAACCGGTAACGGGCCTAAAACCGTTCAAAGGCATCATCCTCGATGCCCCCTGCAGCGGTTCCGGTACCTGGGGCCGTACGCCGGAGAACCTGTATTATTTTTCGGAGCGGCGCATTGCGGAGTATGCGGCGCTGCAAAAACGAATCGCGAAGCACGTAACGCCGCTGCTGGAGCCCGGCGGGCGGCTGGTATACATCACCTGTTCCGTTTTTAAGGAAGAGAACGAAGAAGCCGTAACATTCTTGCAAAATGAATGCGGGCTGGAAATAGAAGAAAGCGGGATCATCAAAGGATATGACCGCGGGGCGGATACGATGTTCGCGGCGGTAGGGAAGAAGTAAGGCGCTTATTTCACTTCCTCCCCGAGATGTTTCAACGATTCCGAATTAATACAATACCGCAAACCGCTCGGCGCCGGCCCGTCGGGGAACACATGCCCCAGGTGCGCATCGCAGGTATTGCACATCACTTCCACCCGTACCATTCCAAATGAAACATCTTTTTCGTATTTGATGGCGTTTTCGCGGATGGGCTGCGTAAAGCTTGGCCAGCCGGTATTCGAGTCGAACTTGATGGATGAGTCAAAAAGTTCGGTATCGCAGCAGATGCAATTGTATTTCCCCGGCTCGTAACGGCTGCACAGCTCCCCGCTGAAACGCGCTTCCGTGCCTTTCCTGCGCGTGATCCGGTATTGCTCCGGCGTAAGCAGGGCTTTCCATTCCTCGTCGGTTTTTTCGACCCGTTTGTCGGGCGCCGGGTTGCCTTTGGTGGCGAAATTCAGTACGTCGTTCCAGTTTAGCATTTGTGTGTGGTTTTGGGATGGAAAGG
>CBINIO010000476.1:0-3683 GCA_966250725.1 uncultured Chitinophaga sp. | reverse complement strand
TGGCGAAAGCCATGCAGTTCCTTACCCACGGCTACCAGCAGGACGCGAAGGAAGTGCTCAGCAGCGCCCGGTTCACCGAGGCCTACAGCGAAATGGTGATCGTGAAAGACATAGAACTGTACTCCCTGTGCGAACATCATATGCTGCCGTTCTTTGGCAAAGCGCACGTTGCGTATATCCCTAACGGTTATATCACCGGTCTCAGCAAGATTGCCCGCGTAGTGGACATTTTCTCCCGCCGCATGCAGGTGCAGGAGCGCCTTACGCACCAGATACTGGACGCCATCCAGGAAACGCTGGAGCCGCAGGGCGTGGCCGTGGTGATCGAAGCGCAGCATCTTTGCATGATGATGCGCGGCGTGCAGAAACAGAATTCCGTCACTACCACCTCCGCTTTCAGCGGTCAGTTCGAACACGGCGCCACCCGCGCGGAATTCATGAAGCTCATCAGCACAGATCTCATGTACCGCCGTTAATATGGCCCGACATATTTTTTAATGGTTTGACCCGGCTGAAAACCGATGCCGGGTTAAACCATAATTTTTTATATATATTTGCCATCTGATAATTAATGATATCAATGAAGCACGCATACGTTTTTCCCGGTCAGGGAGCACAGTTTACCGGAATGGGTAAAAGTTTTTATGATAACTATCCCAATGCAAAGGCCCTTTTTGAAAAGGCCAACGACATCCTTGGGTTCCGTATTTCGGACGTGATGTTTACCGGCTCGGAAGAAGACCTGAAGCAGACCAAAGTGACGCAGCCCGCTGTGTTCCTGCATTCGGTGATCGGTTTCCTCTGCCTGAACAATCCCAAACCCGATATGACCGCCGGTCACTCGCTCGGCGAATTCTCCGCCCTGGTGGCGAACGGCGCAATGGCGTTTGAAGACGCGCTGCGCCTCGTGAGCATCCGCGCCAACGCCATGCAGAAAGCCTGCGAGCTGGTGCCTTCTACCATGGCCGTAGTGCTGGGGCTGGACGATGCGAAAGTAGAAGAAGCCTGCGCCACTATCACAGACGACGTGGTAGTGCCCGCGAATTATAACTGTCCCGGCCAGCTGGTGATCTCCGGCAGCAAAACCGGTATTGCCCGCGCCATGGAGCTGCTGAAGGCCGCCGGCGCTAAAAGGGTGATGGAACTGGCCGTGGGCGGCGCTTTTCACTCCCCGCTGATGGCTCCTGCGCAACAGGAGCTGCAGGCGGCCATCGAAGCCACCGCATTCAATACGCCAAACTGCCCCGTTTACCAGAACGTGGTAGCCAAAGCCGTTACCGATCCCGCGGAAATCAGGCAGAACCTGATCACGCAGCTCACCGGCGCGGTACGCTGGACGCAGTGCGTACAGGCCATGATCGCCGACGGCGCCACGCGCTTCACGGAAGTAGGGCCGGGTAAAGTGTTGCAGGGGCTTATCGCGAAGATCGATAAGAGCGCGGCGACGGATGGTGTGAGTACGGGGGCGGAAGAGTCGTTGAAATAAATACTTCAGAAAAACGATAACCTGTTACCGGGCCGGCCGTCAGAGGCTGGCCCTTTTTCGTATTAGCCGTGGATGCGCTGGCGCGGAAAAGTATTTTCCTAACCGGCTGGCTATTGGGGGGCCCTGGATCGCGAACAAAAAAGCCGCCCTCACGGCGGCTTCCTTTCAAAATTCAATGCTCGCATTCCACCACTCCGGATCAAACTTCGCGTCATATTTTTTATAAAAATTGATCGCCGGTTCGGTCCATTCCAGCACCTGCCAAACCATGCCTGAAAAAGCTTTTTCCTTCGCCTCTTCGATCAGCCGGTCGAACAGCAGCTTGCCGATCCCTTTCCCGCGGAAACTTTCGGTCACTACGATATCTTCCAGGAACATGCGGCTGCCTTTCCAGGTGGAATAACGGATGTAATACAGCGCAATGCCTACGATAACGCCGCCCGATTCCGCTACAAAGGCCCACCATACGGGGTTCGGGCCAAAACCGCTTTCTTCGAAATGTTCCAGCGAAACGGTTACCTGCTCCGGCGCTTTTTCATACAGCGCCAGCTCCCGCACGAGTTCCATCATGCGCGGGCAATCCTTTTTTTCTGCTCTCCTGATCGTGATCATATGTTCGTTCCTGTGTTTTAAACTAAAGCCTGGTCGAGGTCGTTGAGAATGTCCGTTACAGATTCTATGACCACGCTTACGCGGATGAGCCCGTCGGTGATGTCGTATTTCTCACGCAATTCTTTCGGCACACCGTAATGCGTCATGGATGCGGGGTGACAGATCAGCGTGTCGCAGGTGCCGAGCGAAACGGCCCGCAGGCACATCTTCAGCCGGTCGATAAAGCGTTTGCCCGCTTCCAGCCCGCCTTTCAATTCAAAGCTCATCATGGCGCCGGCGTGCTTCATCTGCCTGCTGGCAATGGCGAAATCGGGATGTTCGGTGAGACCGAGATAATTCACTTTCGCTACCGCCGGATGCCCGTCGAGGAAGCCGGCCACTTCCATGGCGTTATGACAATGGCGCTCCATTCGCACTTCGAGCGTTTTGATGCCTTGCGTGAGCAGGAACGAATCGAAGGGATTGCTGTTGGCGCCGAGCATGCGGTGCACCTTTTCCACCGGCCCTTTCATCATTTCGATGTCGCGGCCTATCAGCACGCCGCCGATAGCGGTGCCGTGGCCGTTCAGGAACTTGGTGGTGCTGTGGAACACATAATCCGCCCCGTAAGCGAAAGGCTGCTGCAGATAAGGCGTGGCGAAAGTATTGTCTACGGCGGAAACGAGCTTGTGCTCCCTTGCGATACCGGTCAGCGCCTCCAGGTCCACACAGCGAAGGGTAGGATTGGCGGGCGTTTCGAGGTACATCATTTTGATGGAGGGATCTGCCTTGATGGCGGCCGCCGCTGCGTCGAGGTCGCGCAGGTCGAGTATGACGGCCTCAATGCCGAGAGGCGGCAGCACTTTGCGGAACAGCTCTTCCGTGCCGCCATACAACGAATAATGCGAGATCACCTTGTCGCCCGCTTTGAGATGCGCGAGAAACAGCGTGGACAGCGCGCCCATACCGGATGCATGCAGCTTGGCCTTGGCCTGCAGCGGCTGCCCGTCGGCCCCTGTGAGGCCAAAGGTTTCCAGCGCGGCGATCTTTTGCTCCGCTTCGCGGAAATTAGGACTGTCCCAGCGGGTGTAGATATAACCGTCCTCTTCCCCCGCAAAGCGGCGCATGCCCTGCTCTGCCGAGTCGTACACGTAAGTGGAGGAAGCGTATATGGGAGTGAGATGGGAATACCTGGGGTCCTGCTCATGGCCTGCATGCACGCATACTGAACTGAATCCTGTGAGAGCTGACTGTTTCATTATCGTTATTTGAATGTTTTCCTGTTATGAGTATCTTGTTATGGATATTACTTTGTAAAAATAAGCATTACATGAGGGAACTCCTACTGCGCTACGCGATGTACAACCTCTGGGCGAACCAGCGGCTGCTGTCGGTGCTGAACGGCCTGCCGGCGGAACAGCTGGATAAGGAACTTCCCAGCAGCTTCCCCAGCCTGCGCGCCACGGCTTACCACATGTGGAACTCGGAAGGCATCTGGCTCCAGCGTTTGATGCTGGCAAGCCCGGTGCTGCCGCCGGCGAAAGGTTTCGAAGGCAGCTGGCAGGAGTTCGTGCAGCGTTTTACCCGGCAGAACGAACAGCTGAAA
>CBINIO010000475.1:0-3689 GCA_966250725.1 uncultured Chitinophaga sp. | reverse complement strand
ATTTGAGCGGTGGAAGGTTTTCTTTTCACCGTTAACAGGAATTTGAGAAAGAAGCTGCAGATCAATAAAGGATTTAAAACGGCGAAGGGGTTTCCTTTCGCCGTTTTTTTGAGCAAAAAAAGCCTTGAACCCGCTTGGCTCCGCCGGTAGGAGGACTGAATGTTACTCAGGTTTTTTCATCAGCAGGTCTATTACTCTTGCGTCCAGCGCATCGGCAAGTTGTGCGGCGGTGCGCAAGGTGACGTTGATATTTCCTTTTTCCATTCGTGAAATGTCCGCGTTATCTACATTGCAGCGGGTGGACAATTCCCGTTGGCTGTATCCTCTCTCTTCCCTGATACGACGCAGGTTGTTGCCAAAAATGGATAATATTTCAGAATCTTGTGTTGCCATGGATGTATTGTTTTCGCTGCGGTAAATTGGAAATTTTAATTGATCTGATTGTTGGGTCAAAGCCCTGCAAACAAAATTTACCAATAGCAAGTTGGCAAATTAGTTTGATATGAATATTGGGCTGTAACCCTTCAGGTGGTTATGGTGCCTTCAAATGCTTTGCGAGAGCGTGTTTAGGAGATATTCAATGCTTGTGAGAGCGGTTCTTTCAAAAACGTTCAAGTATAGGCATTTGAAAACGCTTTGCGAAGAGTTTCAGAAAGCCTTTCATTTCACGAGCTTTAAGCAGGCTGCAAAGGCATTTACGAAAAGCCGGCAAACCGCCATTCAGCGCACCGCAAACACATTTGCGAAAGACCGGTCCACTCCGACGTTTAAACTGCTTTACAAACGCATTTCAACCGAAATGCCTGCGCTCTCAACGCTACAAGATCTCAAAACCCTTCATATCCTCCAGAGGTCCTTCGGTGATATCCAGCTCCGTTACGGTTGCGCCGGAGGGACCGGTGCGGCACCAGCTGATAAATTCCTCCAGCGCATGCCGGGGGCCTTCGGCAACGATCTGGACACTGCCGTCCGGAAGATTTTTAACAGTGCCTTTCAGTCCGAGCCCGATGCCAATCGAGCATGCCGTGGCGCGGAAATAAACGCCCTGAACTTTACCTTTTACTACGATTTCCTGGTGGATCATTTTTTTTCTTTTCAATTTACGGGTTATTGAATAACAAAGATGAACGGCCGATGGTTTTCACCCGGCGGGAATGCAACGTTGCAATTGCCTGATATCAGGGGCAAAAGCCGTTGCGCCGCCGGGGTAAAAAATAAAGAACCTTGACAGGCCGTTGTCGGGTTCCTGCACTTCGTGCACCTGGATGTATAGTGATGGATGAAAGTAAAAATATTCTACGGTCGCGGGGGAGACGTTCCGTTTTTGCTGCTCCAGCTGGAAACCGGCTCTTGTGAGCCAGGAATATATGTTTTGCCGATTGGAAGGCTGCATGCCGCCTTGGTGATACATTGGTTTAATATTGACCCATTCCATGATCCTGCATTTACATTTCATGATTCTACACTTAGCGGGGTTGACCCGGATGCCGGGCATTTACCCGCATCATATTTTCTAAAAGTCCGTGCATCGAGCCCTGGCAAAGGTCTCCCCAGCCAGGATATATGCCGCTTTTCCAGGCCGCGGACGGGGGAAGCGAAAACAGTAACGAATACATTTTTAATCACCGCCTGCACCTAAATGCGTGAGCAATGCACTGCACTGATGCACGAGTGAATCTGATGGGTCGTAAGTAGAGGAAAGAGGGGCCGGGAGATAAACGCCCGCCCCGGCAAGTATGATACTGACTCTTAAAAAAAGATTATATAAAATTGAATTAATGATTTGATTATTGATTATTGACAGCCGTCCCAACACATCCTCCTCCGATGCCGAACCCTAAATCCTGAACCGCATGATTAAACAGAATTCCCTGCGCATATCTTTCCCAACACATCCTCCTCCGATGCCAAGTCCTAAATCCTGAACCGCATGATTAAACAGAATTCCCTGCACACATCTTTCCCAAACACATCCTCTTCCAATCCCAAGCCCTAAATCCCGAACAAGAATTCCCATGCATCATCACTAAACACACTACTACACAGCTAAACAAAGAATTCTCCCCAGCACAAACTCCCACGCCCCTAAGCCGCATGATTAAACAACGGATGCCTTGCCGGCACATCCTTGCCAAACATAAATTCCCTTACCATCTCATACCTGCCGCCGCCCACAGGCTTGCGCAGCAGGCTGAAGCTCTGGCAATGAAAACTGCGCACGAACATCTTGTTCGCCAGGTAAGGCGCCAGCTGGTTAAACTGCTGCTGGTTGACCGAACGCGCCAGTGTGATATGCGGACGGTAAGCACCGCCCTTCAGCTCGAACGCATCCAGTATCCTGCGGTGCAATTCCTCCACCGGGCGGGGATTGGCTACGTTCACATAGAACATATACTTCGTATCACCCTGCCTGCAATGATCAATACGGGAAGTATACACCGTGAAAGCCGACTGGTCCGTTACCAAAGCCGCCAGCATCTGCACGAACTCACCCTCATAACGCTCCGGGAACTCCGAGCGGAAAAGCGCGATATGCGCCTGCGAAAACGCACCAGGGAAGGGGCCCAGTTCCTCCGCGATCAGGTGCTTGTACACGCTTACATCCTGCACCGTTTGCGCGTCAGGCTGCAATACCAGCATGTAGTCAAATAATACGTCCTGTTCCATGTCTTTCTGATTAAGCAATCATCAATTTGAAACAATCACCATCGCTTACAGCAACACGACGATGATCCCTCTTTTCACAATTCAAATATACAAACTAAATTGATAAATACTAAAATTATTAGCAAAAAATACTAAAAAAAATGGCCGACAGGAATATCCCGTCAGCCATTCCCGCGGATACCCGCAGTATTAAAGACTTTTAACGATCGCCGTAAAATCGGCTGCGGACAAGGAGGCGCCGCCTATCAGCCCGCCGTCCACATCCGCGCAGGCAAACAGCTCGCCCGCATTGGAAGGTTTCGCGCTGCCGCCATACAGGATCGTGATGCCCAGCGCGGCTTCGCGGCCGAATTTGTCGGCTATGCGCGCGCGGATGAACGCATGCATGTCCTGCGCCTGCTGTGCGCTGGCGGTCAAACCCGTGCCTATGGCCCAGATCGGCTCGTATGCGATCACGATATTTTTTAACGCCGCCGCGTCGAGATGATAGAGGCTTTCCTCCAGCTGACGGGCTACATAATCGTTTTGCGCTTCGGCCTTCCTCACTTCCAGCGGCTCGCCGCAGCAGAAAATGGGCTTGATTCCGTTCGCCAGCGCCTGGTCTATCTTTTTAGCCAGCTGCGCATTGCTTTCGGAAAAATACTCCCTGCGCTCGGAGTGCCCCAGTATCACATAGTCCACACCCACGGAAGCGAGCATTTCGGCGGATACCTCGCCGGTATAAGCGCCGGATTTTTCGCTGGCGCAGTTCTGTGCCGCCAGGTAAATGCCGGGATAATTGCGGATAAGCTGTTTTACCTTCGTCAGGTAAGGGAAGGGAGGCGCTACCACCACTTCCTGGCCTTCCGCCAGCTTTACGCCGGCGGAAACGATGTCGTTCACCAGCTGTTCGCCCTGCGCCAGCGTGAGGTTCATTTTCCAGTTGCCTGCTACGATCTTTTTTCTCATAGACGTTACGTTACTTTTGATAAGAGGCGCGAAAAATACGCATTTATCCCTTAAAAATCCGTGTAAGTATTTGC
>CBINIO010000474.1:0-3704 GCA_966250725.1 uncultured Chitinophaga sp. | reverse complement strand
ATCGTGTGCGGGGACAGTCATACTTCCACCCACGGCGCATTCGGCGCAGTAGCCTTTGGTATCGGCACTTCCGAAGTGGAGCAGGTGCTGGCTACCCAGTGCATCCTGCAATACAAGCCCAAAAGGATGAAGATCGAAGTGAAGGGGCAGCTGAAAAAAGGAGTGGTGTCCAAAGACATTATTTTATATATCATCTCGCAGATCTCCGCGTCCGGCGCTACCGGCTATTTCGTGGAATACGCGGGAGAGGCCGTCCGCAACCTGAGCATGGAAGCGCGCATGACCATCTGCAACATGAGCATCGAAATGGGCGCCAGGGGCGGGCTGATCGCACCGGACCAGGTGACCTTTGATTATATAAAAGGCCGCGAGTTCGCGCCCAAAGGCGAGGACTGGGAAAAAGCGCTGGCTTACTGGCAAACGCTGCACAGCGACGCGGACGCGCAGTTCGACAAAGTGCTGGAGTTCGACGCGGCGGACATCGAGCCGCAGATCACCTACGGCACCAACCCCGGCATGGGCATGGGCGTAACGCGCAGCATTCCCGCGCTGGACGAGATCGAGGCCACCGAGCGGCCGTCGTTCTCCAAATCCCTCCAGTACATGGACCTTCAGCCGGGCAGCCGCCTGCTGGGCAAAAAGGTGGATTACGTGTTCATCGGCAGCTGCACCAATTCCCGCATCGAGGATTTGCGCATGGTGGCCGAGTTCGTAAAAGGGAAAAAGAAAGCGGACGACGTGACCGTGTGGATCGTGCCGGGCTCGAAACAGGTGGAGGCGCAGGCCATCGCCGAAGGGATCGACAAAGTGTTTGAAGCGGCCGGTTTCCAGCTGCGCCAGCCGGGCTGCTCAGCCTGCCTGGGTATGAACGAGGACAAGATCCCGGCGGGCAAATACTGCATCGCCACCAGCAACCGCAACTTCGAAGGGAGGCAGGGGCCCAACGCCCGCACCTTCCTGGCAAGCCCGCTCACCGCGGCGGCAGCCGCCATCACCGGTAATGTGACCGACGTAAGAGAACTGATATAATGCATGACACCATGGACAAAAAATTTGCGAACCTGTCGTCTACAGTAGTACCGTTGCCGATAGAAAATATAGACACAGACCAGATCATCCCCGCGCGATTCCTGAAAGCCACCACCCGCGAAGGTTTTGGCGAGAACCTGTTCCGCGACTGGCGTTACGACGAGCAGAACCAGCCCCGGAAAGACTTCGTGCTGAACAATCCCGTCTACAAAGGCCGCATCCTGGTGGCGGGCAAGAACTTCGGCTGCGGCTCCTCCCGCGAGCACGCCGCCTGGTCGCTGGCCGATTACGGTTTCAAAGTGGTCGTGAGCAGCTTTTTTGCGGACATCTTCAAGAACAACGCGCTCAACAACTTCATCCTGCCGGTACAGGTCAGCGAAGCCTTCCTGCAAAAGATCTTCCGCGCCGTGGAAAAAGATCCCGCCGCAGAGGTGGAAGTGAACCTGGAAGAACAGTTCATCCGTATCGGCGCCACCGGCGAGCAGGAAAAATTCGACATCAACCCGTATAAAAAAACATGCCTGCTGAACGGGTACGACGATATCGACTATCTGCTCAGTCTCAGCAAAGAGATCAGCACCTACGAAACGACAAGACCTTTTAATTTCTAATACATACCAATGGGAGTTACCAAAAAAATACTGGTTATACCCGGAGACGGGATCGGGCAGGAAGTGACAGCATGGGGGAAGAAAGTACTGGAGACGATCGCTGCCAATTACAAACACACGTTCACTTTTGACGAAGGCATCATGGGCCACGTTGCCATCGAGGCCACCGGCGACCCGCTGCCTGACGGCACGCTGGAAAAGGCCCGCCAAAGCGACGCCATCCTTTTCGGCGCCATCGGTCATGCCAAATACGACAACGATCCTACCCTGAAGGTACGCCCCGAGCAGGGCCTGCTCAAGATCCGCAAGGAGCTGGGCCTGTACGCCAACCTGCGTCCCATCAAACTGTTCGACGACCTGCTGCAGGCTTCCAGCATCAAGCCGGAGATACTCCAGGGCGCCGACATTCTCTTTTTCCGCGAGCTTACCGGCGACGTGTATTTCGGGGAAAAGAAACGGAGCGAAGACCGTACTTCCGCTTCCGACCTTATGATCTATCATCAATATGAAGTGGAGCGTATCGCGCGCAAAGCCTACGAAGCCGCGCGCACCAGGAAGAAAAAGCTCTGCTCCGTAGATAAGGCCAACGTGCTGGAAGCGTCGCGGCTGTGGCGCGAAACCGTGCAGGCCATCGCAAAAGAATATCCCGATGTGGAAACCGAACATATGTTCATCGACAATGCCGCCATGCAGCTGATCAAAGACCCGAAACGTTTTGACGTGGTAGTGACCGGCAACCTGTTCGGCGACATCCTCACCGACGAGGCCAGCCAGATAGCGGGCTCCATGGGCATGCTTGCCTCCGCGTCAGTAGGCGATTCCGTTGGTTTTTACGAACCCATCCACGGTTCCGCGCACGACATCGCCGGCAAAGGCATCGCCAACCCGCTGGCCTCCATCCTCAGCGCCGCGCTGCTGCTGGACATTTCCTTCGGGCTGAAAGAAGAATCCCAACGCGTGATCCGCGCGGTGGACGCCACGCTGCGCCAGGGCTTCCGCACCATGGACATCGCGAACAAACATACGCCGAACGATTTTGTGCTCGGCACCGACGCAATGGGCGCGCAAGTACTGAAAAACCTTACCTAACCTACAAACTAAAGTCATGGATAATAATCGTGTATACGTTTTTGATACCACCCTCCGCGACGGGGAACAGGTGCCCGGTTGCCAGCTTACCACCGTCGAAAAGATCATCGTCGCCAAAGAGCTGGAAGCGCTTGGCGTAGACGTGATCGAAGCCGGTTTCCCCATCTCCAGCCCCGGCGATTTCCAGAGCGTGGTGGAGATCTCCAAAGCAGTGTCCGAACCCGTGATCTGCGCCCTCACCCGCGCCAACACGGCAGACATCGACGCGGCCGCTTCCGCGCTGAAATTCGCCAAACGCAAACGCATCCACACCGGCATCGGCTCGTCGGACATGCACATCAAATACAAATTCAACTCCACCCGCGAGGCCATTCTTCAACGCGCCGTGGACGCCGTAAAATACGCCCGCAAATTCGTGGACGACATCGAGTTCTACGCGGAAGACGCCGGCCGTGCGGACAATGAATACCTCGCCCGCATGGTGGAAGCAGTGATCGCCGCAGGCGCCACCGTGGTGAACATTCCCGACACCAACGGCTACTGCCTGCCCGAACAGTACGGCGCAAAGATCAAATACCTGGTGGACCATGTGTCCAACATCGATAAAGCGATCATCTCCGTGCATTGCCACAACGATCTCGGTCTTGCCACCGCCAACACCATCGCCGGCGTAATGAACGGCGCGCGCCAGGTGGAATGCACCATCAACGGCATCGGCGAAAGGGCCGGCAACACTTCCCTCGAAGAAGTGGCGATGATCCTCAAAACGCATCACGCGCTGGGTTACACCACCGGCATCAACAGCAAAAAGATCTACGAGATCAGCAACCTCGTATCCAACATGATGCGCATGCCCGTGCAGCCCAACAAAGCCATCGTGGGCCGCAACGCTTTCGCGCACAGCTCCGGCATCCACCAGGACGGCGTGCTGAAACACCGCGAGAACTACGAGATACTCAATCCCGAAGACATCGG
>CBINIO010000473.1:0-3713 GCA_966250725.1 uncultured Chitinophaga sp. | reverse complement strand
CTTACGAAAGCGGGTATCAGCACGAGGTCCGAGTGACTGACTTCTTCCACCGGCACCGGCACGTACATGTCGTGGAAAGACGGCGCCTGCTCGCGGCCCTGGAGCGTTACGAGCCGGATGTCAAAAAAGGGGTAACCGGTATGTTCCTGGTAATAAAGGTTCACTGTCTGAAAAACATCCAGGATGGCGGCAATACTGATGGGACGGTAATGCTGGCTGAGGATTACAGAAAGCTTTTTCATAATTAGGCAAAAATGGTTTAGCAAGATACTAAAAATTTTGGCATAAATGACCCGGCAAATTGACCATCCTGCCCACCGGAAATTCCCCCATGTCATTGTAAATTAGCAGTAAATACCCCAGTTATGCAAAAAAAGCCCGGTACCCTCATTGGGTTCGATCTCACGGTAAACGATGCCGAAACCGTCAGCCAGTTTTATCACAAAGTGATCGGTTGGGAAATTGGCGCGCAGAAGATGGGCGACTATGAAGATTACTTCATGAAAAAACCTGACACCGGCGAGATCGTTGCCGGCGTTTGCCATGCGCGCGGCGTCAACAAAGACCTGCCGCCGGTCTGGCTGGCATATATCCAGGTAGCCGATCTCGACGCGAGCCTCGCCCAGGTGGAAAAGCTCGGCGGGAAGATCATGAGCGAAAAAAGAAAGGCCGGCGAAATGGGCCGCTACGTGCTCGTGCAGGACCCCGCGGGCGCTTACCTGATGTTGTGGGAATAACTGCTTAGCATCGCCATACTTCACCTGAAAAAGGCCGCGGGATACCGTGGCCTTTTATGTTATGTTCCGGCGGTTTTGTTGAATTCATGCCCGCAATAGGGGCAGTGCGTGCGTCCTGCCTGTTTTACGCCGCGGGCGCCGCAGGCGGGGCAGTCGTGGCTGGGGGCGGGGGCCGGGTCGCTGGCGGCTGGGCCGAGCTTCAGCTTGTCGATAATATCCAGCGGTTTGTTTTTGTCTTTGTCTTCTGTCATACCATACATTTTCTATTGGTTCTTAAATTCTGCTGTCGATTTTGGAAAACTGCTGTCTGAATTAACGGATATAAATATAATAAAAATGCATAAAATGAAAAGTTAGCTGCGCGAATGGAAGATCACGCCGTAAACACAAGCCCCGCAGCAAGCTCGTCTTTAAAGATTTTGTGTTTGACCTGAAAGGGGAACCGGCGCGGTATATCCGCGTGAAAGCCCCTACACAGAAGGGTTTCATTTTCACGGACGAGATTATCGTATATTAGGAGCATGAAGTACCATACTCTCGGCCGTTCGTCGCTAAAAGTGAGCGAGGTGGCGTTCGGCTGCATGTCTCTTGGCCTGGACGACGCGGCCAATGCAACGCTCATCCACCGCGCACTGCACGAAGGCATTAATTTTTTTGACACGGCGGACCTGTACGACAAAGGCTTTAACGAATCCAGCCTGGGCAAGGCGCTGAAAGGCAAACGGCACCAGGCGGTGATCGCTACGAAAGTCGGCAACCAGTGGCGGGCGGACGGTTCCGGCTGGGACTGGAACCCGCGGAAGGAATACATTCTTGCGTGCGTCGAAAAAAGCCTGCAGCGTTTGCAGACCGATCACATCGACCTTTACCAGCTGCACGGCGGCACCATCGACGACCCGATCGACGAGACCATCGAGACCTTTGAGCGGCTGAAGGAGCAGGGAAAGATCCGTTTTTACGGCATTTCTTCCATCCGCCCGAACGTGATCCGCGAATACGCGAAACGCTCCAATATCGTATCGGTAATGATGCAGTACAGCCTGATAGACCGGCGGCCGGAAGTGTCCTGCTTTGGCGTGCTGCAGCAGCATGGCATCGGCGTGCTGGCGCGGGGCAGTCTTGCGAAAGGCTTGCTGGTGGACAAACCCGCCGCTCCTTACCTGGAATACAGCGAAGCGGAAGTGCAGGCGGCAAAGGACGCCATAGCGGATATTTCCAGCGACAAGCGGAGCCCCGCGCAGACGGCGATGACGTTCACGCTGATGCATCCCGTGGTAACCTGCGCGGTGCCCGGCATCAGAACGATGGAGCAGCTGCTGGAGCTGACGAAAGAAACGCCAAGGCTGAACGAAATGGAATACGAGCAGCTAACGGCCGCCGTACCGGTGAAGGATTATACGCTGCATGTGTAGGAACGGTTGCGGCAACAAAGACTTTACATTCAATAAGCAGCGGCCTGAGTGCGGTATTTTTCCCGCTCAGGCCGCTTATTTTTTAGTGGTCTATTTCGTCAGTAACCCTTCCCGTTCCAGCTGCATCACGAGCGCGTTGGTATAACTCTTCGAAAAATCGTCAATACTGCCCGGGTTCATCGTGGAAGACTGTACGGAAAAAAGCAGCGCTTCCGTTTCCGCGTCGTACAGGTTGCCTTCCATAAAATAGGTCTTGTCCGTAGTGTAATAACCGGGGTCGTACATCATCGGGCTCCAATAGCTGTAATATCCCCAGAAACTGCCGTACCAGCCAAAGGCGGGGTAGGGGCGGTATGGCCCGGAGCCAGGCACATAGCGGGTTTCGCTGGTCTTGTCCACCAGCGCCACGGTGAATATCGCGTCGCAGCCCAGTTCGCGCACTTTCCCAAGGATGGTTTCTTTATTCGGTATCTTGTCGCGGGTGAAATTCGGCGGGAAGATGTCCGCGCTTTTGACGGCCTTGTAACCTCTTGCCTGCGCGGCATTCGCGAGGTTCGTTTCGATGGCGTTCTTTGCGTTCACGTTATTCACCAATGCGGCGATAAAGATGGAATGGTAAGATTTCTGCGGGGCGTCCGGGTTCCGGTAAAAATCGGTGACGCGGGTGGTAGTGCTGCATGCAGCCAGCGTTATGCAGGCAAAAAGCATCAGCCGGTATGTTTTTCTCATAACATTGAGGTTTAGACAAACCATCTCACAAGGATCATGCAAAAACGTCAGCGGCATTGCCACAATACGTCGGTGAACCAGCGTTTGCTGTCGTAGAAAAACTGTACAGGCTCAAACCCGCTGCCGGCGGCCAGTTCGTTGATCTCCTCCACGTTATATTTCTGCGATATTTCCATGTGTACGGGCTCGTTCGCTTTCAGTCGGATGGTGTCGCGCGCGATGTTGACGGATTGTTCCTTCAGGCTGATGAGAAAACTTTTGCAGGCGCCCGAAACGGGATCGTAAGTCGGGTAATGCTCGAATTGCGCGAGGTCGAAATTGCCGTCCAGCTCGCGGTTGATCCTTTCCAGCAGGTTGAGGTTGAAGGCACGGGTGATGCCGCCTTTATCGTTGTATGCATCGAGGATGGTCTGCGGGTTTTTCCGCAGGTCGAAGCCGATCAGCAGCAGGTCGCCGGCCCGCATTTGCTTGCGCAGCCTTGTGCAGAACTGCAGGGCTTCGGCTGGCGTAAAGTTCCCGATGCTGGAACCCATGAACATCACGAGCTTTTGTTTTTCCGTCATTTGTTCGGCGGCCTGCAGCATGTCCATATACTCGCCGTTGAGCCCCTGTATCTTCAGCCCCGGCAGCTTTGCGGGCAGCGAGGTTTGCAGCTGCGTGATGATGTTGGGGGAAATGTCGATGGGGAAATAAGTGTCCGCCGCGCCGGTGCGCAGCATTTCCTGCAGCAGGTAAAAAGATTTCGACGCGTCTCCCGCGCCCAGCTCCACCAGGTCGAACACCGGCGCATGACGGCGTACGGCCTGCACGATCTGCGCGGACTGGCCGCGCAATA
>CBINIO010000472.1:0-3716 GCA_966250725.1 uncultured Chitinophaga sp. | reverse complement strand
ACATCAGCCCCGGCTTATTCATTTATTCAGTAACCGCGCAGGTGTTAACACCTTTCCATAAAATCGGACATCAGCCCGGCCTAATCATTTATTCAAAAAAACCGCAGGTGTTAACACCTTCACCTACTCAAATCGTTTCCTACCGTTCATTTTATCTCAGCGCCTCACCTTTCCCCCACAATCTTTAATTTGCGCCCATGGAAACGCTGCATTGCCGGATCAGGGAAAATTCATGGATAGCCAGGCTGGCCGCCGCTAAAATGCGCAGCCCCTGCATAGCCATCGTGTTCGGGCGCGTGATCCACCTGCACGGCGTCAGCAGGGAAAACTTTCTTGCCAATATCCGCTGGGTCCGCCACGAAGTACGGCACGTACGCCAGTACCGGCAGCACGGCTTCCTGCCCTTCCTCTGGCGGTATCTCATAGACTGGGTACGGTTCGGCTACTACAACATCCCCTTCGAAAAAGATGCCCGCCAGGCCGAGAAAAACGCGCTGGAGCTGGACGGAGTGGAAATAACCTAAAGAATCGTTAAAACCCCGGGGGCAGTATAAAAAAATGTTACAACGTGGGTATTTTCCTTATTTTTACGGTAAAGGTTGATCATATGGTCAAGAAGGTCACAGAAGGAATCACGATCAGCGTGGAAACGTTTTATCAGCCGGATTACTCGAATCCGATCGGAAGTGAGTTTATGTTTGCCTACCGCATCACCATCGAAAATAACAACACCTTCCCGATAAAATTGCTCCGCCGCCACTGGTATATCATCGATTCGAACGGTACTCACCGCGAAGTGGAAGGGGAGGGCGTAGTGGGCGTACAGCCTTTGCTCGCTCCCAATGAGAGCTACCAGTACGTTTCAGGCTCCAACCTCCGCACGGAGATCGGCAAAATGTACGGTACTTACCAGATGGAAAACCAGCTGAATAAAAAGCTGTTTGATGTGAAGATCCCGGAATTCCAGATGGTAGTTCCCTTCAAAATGAATTGATACACGGCGTCCAGCCGCCCGTTCCGGCGCCCGCCGGTGATTATCCGATACCGCTTTCCCAGCTCGAGGTTTTGTTTTCATTCCTTCCTGTACTGTAGTACTTCAACTTGCCAAATATATCCACCAAATCTTTCCCCACCGGTAATTTCCCGTACCCCCTTACGGCCGGTACTTCGATCGGCTAAATATCTCCAACGGATCTTTCACCGCCAGCAACTGCTCCAGCGTCACATCAGGATTGCGCCGGATGTACGACTGCACGATCCGGTAACCTACATACGCCCCGATCTGCCCGGGAGCGCCCGCCGGCAAACCCTGTGTGCCCGGGCCTTCGCCGGTATACCGCATTATGTCCTGCCAGTCGGTTGTGTACAGCAGCTTGTTCTGCACAAAATACTGCCATATCATATCTTCGTTCTCATCGCAAAAGGCCAGCTGCTCTTTGGTATAACCCAGCCTTATTTCTTCCGGCGTCTCCGGCAGCACTTTTTCAAGGAAATACTGCTGCCTGCCCAGGTTTATCAGGCTCGCGACCAGCTGCGCGCCGTCGTTGTGCGGCGGGCACAGGTCTTCCTCCAATACCTTCATCACGTTCACGGGGATATACTCCGGCGTGAACTTACGGACGATATAATCCGGGTAATCGGGCAGCAGGCGATAGATGGAGAAGTCGGCCCCCATATGCATGTCCAGCCCGATGCCCACGGTGGAATCCATCACCACGGCCCCAAAATTGCCGATGGCGGAAATAAAGCTCACCACCTGCGGCGCTTTGAATTTCGGGACGTAATATTTCGTGAGCCTGAAAGCCTGTGTGAGCGCGTCTTCCAGGGGACGTATGTTTTCAAAGCGTTTTTCCACGGAATCCTGCAGCGCCCTGAAATCTTTGTTGACAAGAAAGTTCCGTACCTGGAAAACCAGCAGCTGCGCGGTGTCGGCGTAAGGGCCGAAGCCGAGTATGCGGGAAAAATAGGTGGGGGCGAAGCGGGGATAATCGTTTTCCAGCAATTTTAAACCGGCGGGCACGTTATTGGTATCGGTACGGAAAAACGCTTCGTCGAACCGGCGTACCTTCACCTCGATCGGGATGTGGCTTACATCGGGAACGTTTGTCCCGCCGCCGCAACCTGAAATTATCAAGCCGGCCAGGAATAAGACCGCGGGGAAATATTTATTCTTATAATTTTGCATCGCCCATTAAAACTTTAGAGATGGTAAAAATATTGCATAACAACTTATTCCGGAAATCTTTGCTTGCTGTTTGTTCTCTCCTGGTATTTTCAATGGCCGCGCAGGCGCAGCGCACGTTCAGCCGCTCGATGTCGGAAAAAACGGGCCGCAAGATGCGCCTCGGCTTCAAGCTGGACCCCGGCGCCTCTTTTCTCAAAGCGCAGGACAACGGCGTGGAACGCAACAGCGGCAGGTTCTATTTCAGCTACGGCATCCTGGCGGACTTCCTGCTCGACGAATCCGGCAATTACGCCATCGGCTCCGGTCTGCAGGTCAGCCATATGGGCAGCGTCATGCAATACGAGCCCACTTACGGCCTGGACGATTTTGACGCCTCTTCCACCGAATACGACATCCGCCTGCAATACATCGAAGTGCCCGTAACCCTCAAGCTCCGTACGGATACGGACCGCGGCGTCGGCGTCTGGGGCCAGTTCGGCGGCTTCGCCGGCTTTCCCATCAGGGCCAGGGCCAATGTGATCAGCGGCCAGCAAAAGTTCGACAAGGTGAACATCTTCAAAGACGTGAACCCGCTGATCGCCGGGCTCGTGCTGGGCGGCGGCATCGATTACCCCCTCACCGAAACCCTCACCGGCGTGGCAGGCTTCATTTACCAGAATAACTTCATCGACGTTACCCGCAACAGCAAATGGGACGATGGCCGCATGAACACCAACAACTTCGTGCTGCGCCTCGGCGTTTATTTTTAAACCGTCGATTAGGCGTACCTTTGCAGCAGAAAAAAAGAACGGATGAACATCTTTTTAGCCCAGCAGAACTATCATATCGGGAACTTTGAAGCCAACACGGCAAAGATCGTCAAAGCCATTCAGGAAGCGGAGCAGCAGGGCGCGGACCTGGTCGTGTTCCCGGAGCTGAGCGTGTGCGGCTACCCCCCGAGGGATTTCCTGGAGTTCGAAGATTTCATCGCCCGCAGCTATGCGGCCATCGACGAGATAAAGACACACACCGGCCGTACCGCCGTGCTGGTGGGCGCTCCTCACCGCAACCCGCAGCCGGAAGGCAAAGACCTTTTCAACGCCGCCTGGTTCCTGTATGAAGGCAAAGTGCAGCAGGTGATCCATAAAACTTTGCTCCCCACCTACGACGTGTTCGACGAGCACCGGTATTTCGAACCGGGCTTCGAATGGCAGGTAGTGCATTTCAAAGGAAAAAAACTGGCGGTAACGATCTGTGAAGACATCTGGAACCTGGGCGACAACCCGCTGTACCGCGTTTGCCCGATGGACAGGCTGATGGAGCAGCAGCCCGATGTGATGATCAACCTGTCCGCCTCCCCCTTTGACTACAACCACGACGAAAGCCGCCGCGAGATCATCCGGGCCAACGTGCTGAAATACCGCCTGCCGATGTATTACTGCAATACCGTCGGTTCGCAAACGGAGATCGTGTTCGACGGCGGTTCCATGGTATTCGACGCGGCCGGGGAGCTGGTGCCGGGAGTACGCTCCATCGGAATGTGGGGACACTC
>CBINIO010000471.1:0-3717 GCA_966250725.1 uncultured Chitinophaga sp. | reverse complement strand
TGACGGGAAAGTCGTAGTGATCGAAGAAGTGGAAGAAACGGAATATTTCCGCGAACAGAATACCGACTTCCTGCTAACTTATAAAAACGCACTTACGCCGGACATTGCTTTTTCCGTTTCCGCCGGCGGCAACCGCATGGACCAGCAGGGGCGCAGCACGATGCAAAGCACGGAAAGCCTGGTGTCGCCGGGCATTTACAGCATCAGCAACGCGCGCGCAGGCACGGTGTACGACAACACTTACCGTTTCCGCAAACGCATCAACAGCCTGTACGGCATGGCCCAGCTTGCTTTCCGCCACTACGCCTTCCTCGACCTCACCGCCCGCAACGACTGGAGCAGCACGCTGCCCGCCGCGCACAATGCGTATTTTTATCCCTCCGTTTCCGGCAGCCTCATTTTGTCGGACATGCTGCAGCTGCAATCGGACGTGCTGTCCTTCGCCAAGCTGCGGGCCGGCTGGGCGCAGGTGGGCGGCGATACCGGGCCGTATGAATTATACAATACCTACACTTTCGGGCAGGATTGGGGAGAAGTAAAAAGAGCCTACCTCGACGATGTGCTGAAAAACAGCAGCCTCAAACCGCTCATCGCCACCTCGTACGAAGCGGGTGCGGATATCCGTTTTTTCAAAGGCAGGCTGGGGCTGGATTTTACGTATTACAGCACCGTCAACCGCAACCAGATACTCAATGTGCCGACGACGATGGCATCGGGCTACGGTCATAAGCTCATCAACGCGGGCAGCATCCGCAACCGCGGCGTGGAGCTGAGCGTGAACGCCGTGCCGCTGGCGGGCGCTTTCCGATGGGAGCTGCAGGCGAACTTTACGCGCAACCGCAACAAAGTGCTGCGGCTCACCGAAGGCCTGGGCAGCTTTTTGCTCGGCGGCGCCGAAGGCGTGCGGTTCGAGGTGAGGGAAGGAACGGAGATGGGCGATTTCTACGCGCTGGGCTGGGCCACCGTTCCGGACGGGCCGCATAAAGGTGAACCGCTGCTCAACCGCGACGGAAGCTACCGGCAGGTGAACGAATACGTCAGGATCGGCAATTACAATCCCGACTTCATGCTCGGTTTTTCCAATACGTTCTCGTTTAAAAAATTCACCCTCAACCTGCTGATCGATTACCGGCAGGGCGGCGAATTTTATTCCTACGTAGCCAAAAACCTGCTCAGCGACGGCCGCACCGTCATCACGCTGCCCGGCCGCGATCCCGCCACCGGCGGGCTTTCCTGGACGGACGCCGCGGGCAATCACAGAACGGACGGCATGACGCTGTACGGTTACATAGAAGAAACGCCGGGCAATTACGTGCTGAACGACCGCATCACCGACCCGGAAAATTATTACGGCGAATATTACTGGGGCTTCAACAGCCGCTCCACTTTCAGCGCCACGTACGTGAAGTTGCGGGAAGCCTCGCTAACCTACGACTTTTCATCAGCAACACTGGGCAGGTTCATCCGCAAGCTGAGCGTATCGCTCATCGCGCGCAACCTGTTCACCTGGACGGCCGCCGGCAAAGGGTACGATCCCGAAACGGCCATGACCATCGCCAACGGCAGCATTTCGCCGGGCGTTGCGAGCTGGTCGCTGCCATACACACGTTCGTTCGGCGCCAGGGTTGGCGTAAATTTTTAAATAAAAACATCAACATACGGTTATGCCGCGCATGCCTTTCAAATATCTCGTACTGCCGCTGGGGATGGCCCTTTCAGCCTGCGACAAAGGGCTGGAAGCGATCAACGAAAATCCCAACGAATCAGAATCGGTCAACCCCGAATTCCTGCTCAGCAGCGTGCTGATCAGCACCGCGTACGATTACCAGCGGGACGCTTATTGGGAAGAGCCCGCATCCGCCGGGCGTTACATCACGCTGGTGCGCAACGAGGAGAACGACCGCTTCGACTGGGGACCGAGAAGCTGGGATAAATACTACGCCCGCCTTTCCGCCAACCGCGAAATGATGCAGCTTGCGGAAACGACGCAGCAGCCGCAGTACATCGCCGTGGGCAAAGTGCTGGAAGCCTTCAACTTCGCCTACCTCACCGATCTCTATGGCGACGTGCCCTACAGCGAGGCGCTGCGATCGCGCAACGAAGGCATCGCGCACCCGGCGTACGACCGGCAGCAGGATATTTACCCCGCGCTGCTCAACACGCTCAAAACCGCCGGCGAGGAGCTGGCCGCGCCCGGCGGGAACATCGACGCAAAAGCGGATGCCATGTACGGCGGCGCAAAACAAAAATGGCGGAAGCTGGCTAATTCGCTGCGGCTGCGTATGCTGCTGCGCATTTCAAAAAATTATCCCGCCGCTTTTGCGGAAATGCAGGCGATACTGAACGACCCGCAACGATATCCCGTTTTTGAAAGTAACGACGACAATGCGGAGATCCGCTATCTTGGCGATATCGGCGTCAACAGCTGGCCGGGCGGCCCTTTGGCGAATGCTTTTTCGGAATTTGACAAACGCAAGCCCGGCAAGGAGATCGTGGATGCGCTGGTCAGCCGGAAAGACCCGCGGTTGAAAGTATGGATCGCGCCGGTGGAAGAGCCGGACGGGGCGAGAACCGATCATATGCCCTACGTGGGCGTGCCGAACGCGATCCCTGCGCCGTACGACTACAATGGCGGCGCCGCGCATATTTCCCGGCTGTCCGCGATGTTCAACAGCGACAGTCATGCCATGCTGAATGCTTCGCTGATGACGTATACCGAGCTGTGTTTTATACTGGCGGAAGCGGCGCAGCGCGGTAAAATAACGGTGGCGGGGGAAACGGCGGAAAGCCTTTATTACAAAGCCATCCGTTCCAGCATGCGGTATTACGGCGTGCAATCCGAAGCGGATGCGATGGAATATTACGATCAGCCGCGCGTGAAGTACGAGGGCACGCTGCGGCAGCTGATCACGCAAAAATGGATCGCGCTTTTCCTGAAAGGCGCCGAAGGCTGGTTCGATCACCGGCGCACGGGTTTCCCGCAGTTCGTGTTAGGCCCGCTGGCGGTTTCGCCCGTTGTGCCGAAACGTTTTATGTACCCTGATACAGAGCGGGCGTATAACGAAGAACAATATCAAAACGCCTTGAGGCGGTTCGGCGAGGATAAGCCGGCGACGCTGATGTGGTATTTGAAATAACATTCATCATGCCATAAAAAAAAAGCGGCAGCGGGAACACACCCGCCGCCGTATGGTTTTATAGGTTAGCATTGGCCTTGAGGCCTGTATTATCATTTCATCAACCCCTTCAGCTCATTTTCCGTTAAAACAACCGACGGCTTAAACGTTTTCCCCGCCATGTATTTCTCAATGCTGTACCGCAATTGCCGCGCCGCCGGCCGTTGACCGAGCTCGCGGTGAAGATCGAGGGAAGTAAGCACCAGTTTCCCTTTCCCCACACGCGCTTCGAGCACATTCGCCATTTTACGGTTTTTGAAGAAGTTGTCCATCACGCGCACGATGGGCGTCATCGCGGGCAGGCTGTCTATCACCATCGTTTTGGAGGAAGTGATCAGGTCCCACCATTGCCAGTCGCTGTAGAACGCCGTGGGAAAATTCGCGAGGGCCGGGTGCTGCGGATTGCAGAGAATGCCCATGGTGCCGGGCTGCGAGGGAAAATGCACGGGGCTCCAGAACACAGGCGCAAAGCGGCCTTCCACGCCTTTCAGCGACGCCGTGTCGGGATTGAGCAATACCGTTTTGCCTTCGTTGAGCCATT
>CBINIO010000470.1:0-3726 GCA_966250725.1 uncultured Chitinophaga sp. | reverse complement strand
GAGTTCCAGTATGCGGACGAAAGAAGCGCGCTCGACGATCTGCACGCGGATTATCCTGACAGCTATACCGCCGGCTTCGCGGAAGCGGACATCTATTTCACGCCGCGTTTTGTAGGCCGCCTCGGCGCCCGGTACGAATACACTTCCATCTTGAAAGCCGCCAACATCGCGCCGCGCGCGTCGCTCGCCTACAAGCTCGATTCAAAAAGCCAGGTGGCTTTCGCCTACGGCGAATTTTACCAGAAACCGGAACAGCAATATCTCCGTTTCTTCCGCAACTTCAACTACCAGCGCGCCACGCACTACATCGCCAGCTACCAGCAGGTGTCGGAGTTCTTCACCTTCCGCACCGAAGTGTTCTACAAAAAATATCACGACCTGGTAAAGACCGTTCCGTCTTTCAACAATAACGGTACCGGCTATGCGAAAGGCGCGGAGCTGTTCTGGAGAGACCGCAAAACTTTCAAAAACGTGGACTACTGGATCTCCTATTCCTACCTGGACACCAAACGCGATTATCTCAATTACCCCTACGAAGTGCAGCCGGACTTTGCGGCCAAACATACCGCGTCGCTGGTATACAAACATTACATTCCGTCGATACAGCTCAACGTCGGCGCCACTTATTCGTTCGCCACGGGAAGGCCGTATTACAATCCCAACCGCCCGGAAAGCGAGTTCATGAAAGACCGCACGCGCACCCTCAATACGCTGGGACTGAACGTGAATTATCTCACCACTGTCGGCAAGGCCTTTACAGTATTCGTGCTGACGGTCACCAACGTGCTCGGCAACGACCAGGAATACGGTTTCCGTTATTCTTCCGACGGCCTTCGCAGGAACATGGTCGGCCCTATGGCGCCGCGTTTCTTTTTCGTGGGCATGTTCATGAGCTTTGGCATCGACCGCCGCCAGGAAGTAATAGACAGACAATAACATTTAAACCCGACTCATATGAAAAGGATCCTTTTTTCTTTAATGGCTGTAGTCGGCGCCGTCTTTACCGCACAGGCGCAAAGCGAGCAGTTCACCGGCGCCATGAAACAGCAGCTGGGATTGCTGGACAGCAGCAGCACCTGGTCGCCCGCGGGCATGCAGCAGGCGGCCAATACCTTCGAACGCATCGCGGACGCTGAAAAAACGCAATGGCTGCCTTACTATTACGCCGCCTATTGCCGCGTGAACGAGGCGTTCCTCACGGAAAACAAAAGCAAAACGGATGAGATCATCGACAAAGCGGTGGTGAACATCGAGAAAGCGCAAACGCTGAAAGGGCCTAACTCGGAGATCTCCTGCATCCTGTCGCTGATCGCTTCCGCCCGCATTGGCGTGGACCCGATGACGCGCGGCATGAAATACGGCCCCGAATCGACGGAATTATTGGAAACCGCGCAGCAGCAGGACCCGGAGAATCCCCGCGTGTTCGTGCTCAAAGGCCAGAACTTCCTGTACACGCCGGAAGCCTTTGGCGGCAGCAAAACAAAAGCAAAAGAAATGTTCGACCTCGCGCTGAAGAAGTTCGCAACGTTCAAGCCGGAAAGCGAAATTGCGCCGCACTGGGGCGAAGCCTACGTGAAAGAGCTGATGAAGCAGGTGCCGTAATTTTTTATTACTTTACGGGCAGGAAACCGACTGCCCGTAATTTTCACCTACACCAAACAACTGTTGATGGACTTTAAAGAACTGGACCCGGTGTTGCATTCCCAGCTGAGGCTGGCCGTAATGTCGGTATTGATAAGCGAGCAGGAAGCGGAGTTCACTTCGCTGAAAGAAAAGACCAATGCCACGGCGGGCAATCTCAGCGTACAGATCAACAAGCTGAAGGAAGCGGAATACATCGAAGTGATCAAACAGTTCCGCGACAACTACCCGCAAACCGTTTGCCGCATTACCGCAAAGGGCGAAGCGGCTTTCCAGTCTTACGTCAATTCTATTCAATCGTATTTACATACAGGGAAGAGGAAGTGATTTTGCTTCAGCGTGCAATCATGTGTACGGTCCCGGCCAGCATGGCTGGATCTTGTTTGCCTGCGGAAACTCGTATCATTCCCTGCGGCCGGCCAACGCGGTCAGAAGCATCCCGGATTTATCGCCTTACACCGCGCCCTTTTCCGATACCAGCTCCGTTTTCTTCAGGGGATTGCGCGTATTTTCCTCGTACTGTTTCCGCTTGCCGATCACGTCGATACAAGTGAAAACCGCCTGGCGGAAAGACGCTTCGTCCGCCGTGTTTTTACCGGCGATGTCGAATGCGGTGCCGTGGTCGGGAGAGGTGCGCACGATGGAAAGGCCCGCGGTGTAGTTCACGCCTTCGCCCTGCGCGAGCGATTTGAAAGGGATCAGGCCCTGGTCGTGGTACATGGCCAGCACGCCGTCAAAGCGGGTATGCATTTCGCGGGCGAAGAACGCGTCCGCGCTGTAAGGCCCGAATACCAGCATGCCGTTCTGTTTGGCCTGTTTGATGGCGGGGGTGATGTGTTTGATCTCTTCGTCGCCGATAAGCCCTTCGTCGCCCGCATGGGGGTTGAGGCCGAGCACGGCGATGCGCGGGTTATCTATGCCGAAATCCTTCACCAGGCTGTCTTTCATGATATTCAGCTTGCTGAGGATGTTTTCTTTGGTCACGTATTTCGCGATCTCCGCCACGGGCACATGCTCGGTAAGCAGCCCCACGCGCATGTTCTCGGCGGTCATGAACATCAGCACGTCCTTGCCCTGGAACGATTGCCGGAGGTAAGGGGTATGACCGGTGAAGTCGAAATCCTTGCTCTGGATGTTCTTTTTGTGGATGGGGGCGGTCAACAGCCCGTCGATCTTCTTGTCGCGAAGGCATTCCACGGCCACTGCCAGCGAGCGCGCGGAGTATTTGCCGCCGGTCTCGTTCACGATGCCGGGCGTGATCTGCACTTCTTCTTCCCAGCAGTTGAATACGCTGACCTGCTTGGGGTTGAGACGGCTGAAATCTTTTATGTTCTGGTAGTTGAAGTTGTTTTCGTTGAGCAGCTTCCGGTAAAAGTTGATCGTTTTGTTGGAAGCAAAGATCACCGGGGTGCAGATATCCAGCATACGGTTGTCCGCAAAGGTTTTGATGATGATCTCCATCCCGATGCTGTTCAGGTCGCCCACCGAAATCCCGATCACGGGGCGGTGCGTATTGGAAGTGGGTGTGCTCATATTGTACGCGTAAAAAATACCGGACAAATATACGGGGAATAGTTGACAGATCACGGGGCGGGGGCAAACTGCCGGGGATTCCTTAAATTTGCGGCTTATTCCGTTTCATGTATACGCTCAAAAAATCATTAGGCCAGCATTTCCTCCGCGACGAGAACATGTGCCGGCAGATCGTGGAGGCCCTGTCGGTGCAGGAAGGCATGCAGCTGCTGGAAGTGGGGCCGGGCGCCGGGGCCATCACCAAATACCTGCTGGAGCTGCCCGTGCAGTTCAAGGCGGTGGAGCTGGACACGGAAAAGGTGCAATACCTGGAGCAGGCGTACCCAGCCATCCGCGGCAAGCTGGTCAACGAGAGCTTTCTCGACATGCAGCCGCCCTACGAGGGCCAGTTTTCCATCATCGGCAATTTCCCTTACAACATTTCCACGCAGATCATGTTCCGCGTGCTGGACTGGAAACAGAAGGTGCCGGTGGTGGTAGGCATGTTCCAGAAAGAAGTGGCGCAGCGCATCTCCTCCAGACACGGCAACAAGGAATACGGCATCCTGAGCG
>CBINIO010000469.1:0-3745 GCA_966250725.1 uncultured Chitinophaga sp. | reverse complement strand
AGCAGGTCGAAAAAATAGCCGCTGGCCTTCACGGCGATCAGCTCCATGTCCGCAATATACTGCTGGCGGCTTTCCTGGTAGCGGAGCGGCTCGATGCGTTTGTCCCATTTGAGCTGGTTGAACTGGAACAGCGGCTGGCTGTACCCGATCGTATAGGGGATAGCGTTATACAGGGTGGTGTTGCGGTCAAAGTCGTCAAAGCGCTGCAGCTCGGTGGCGCCGTAGATTTGCCCGCCGGTGGCCGTGATGCTTTGGCTGAAGGCGAGGTTGAGGGTGGAGTTGTTGTTGTGAATGGGCTCGAACTTCACGGTGCCGTTCGGCTGGGTGACGGGCGTGGTGGTCTTCATAAAGCCGGGCAGCGTGCCGGTCAAAGCCAGCTGGGGCTGGTAGTTGGAACGGTACGTGCGCCATTCCCAGTATTTTGTTTTCCTGACGGTGCTGGCCTGTTTGGCGGCGATGGAGCTGGTGCGGGCCATGTTCACGACCTGGGGGAGGGTTAAGACGGCGGTGTCTCCCGCAGTGTGCTTTGCCTGCAAAGCCTCATTGCGCGGCAAAGCGGTTGGTTGCGCCATGTGCTTTTCCTGCGGAGACATACTGCGCGGCAAAGCTGTTCCCCGCACCATGCCCTTTGCCGTATCACCGCAAACGCTTACCCAAAACATTATAGTCAACAACTTTCTCATTTCAATTTAATTTCACGCGCGTTCCTGAAACGGCTCATGTCCGAAGTAATAATGACCTCGCCGGGGCGCACGTTGTCCTTCAGCTCCACGTAGTCGAAATTGCTCATCCCCGTATGCACCGTGCGCCGCACGGCCTTATCGCCCTGCACCACAAAAACGCTCTGCCCCGACGCGCCTTTGAACGCGGGCCCGTTCCTGATACGCATGATATTATTGCCGGTGGCGGTAACGAGGTATACGTCCACCTTAAGATTGGGACGCAGCGAGGCATGATGCGGCTCGTCCAGCCGGATGTCGAAAGTAACGGCGCTGTTCTGCACGGCCGGGTACACGGTTTGTATGCTGCCCCTGATCTCCGCGTCCTGTATGCGTATCACGACGGGCATGCCTTTGGAAAGCTGGCCGAGATAGCTATCCGCGATGCTGCCCGTTACTTTGAAGCTGCCGAGGTCCGCGATCCGCGCCAGCGCTTCGCCTTCGCGCACCACCGTGCCGATGTTGCGGTTGATCCAGGTCACTACGCCGCTGCGGCTGGCGGTTACGCTGGCCTGGTCGAGCTTCCGTTTCAACTCCTTTACTTCCTGCGCCTGTATCGCCGCCGCGATCTCGGATTCGCGCATTTCCAGCTTCATGGATTGTTGTTTGTTGCGGATCTCGTTCTCGAGCTGCGTTTTTTCGAGACGCGCCACTTTCAGGTTCATTTCGGCCTGTTCCACGTCTTCCCGCGTGCCGCCGCCGGCTTTGAACAGGCGTTTGCTGTTCTCCACGTCCGCCATCAACGCATTGATGCGCAGCTGCTTGATCTCGTTATTGTTTTGCAGGTCGAAATAACTTTTGTCCAGCGCGAGCTTCAGCTTGCGTCGCTCGTTCTGCTTTGATTCCAGCTGGAACTTCCCTTTCTCGTATTCGCTTTCGATGCCGGATTTGTCCAGCCGCAGCAGGCTTTGCCCGGCCTTTACGCTGCCGCCCGCGTCTGTCAGCACTTCCTGTATCGCCGCGTTTACCGGGCTGGTGATCACCGCTTCGAACTCGGGCAGTATTTCGCCGGAAGCGTTCAGCGTATTCTCGATCCGGCCGGTTTCCACCGTTGCCATCGTAATGTCCGCGCGTTTCACGGAAGGATGCAAAAGACCGCGCAGCAACAAAACGCCGGCAGCCAGTATGGCCGCGGCAACCAGCAGCATCAGCAGGCGCTTTCTTTTCTTTTTTGCAACATAGGCGGCGGGTAACGCTTTGTCCATAGCGGTTCTGAAATTTGTCCGCCCGGTTATTTCAAGCGGAATGCCAGACTTAAACATTGGAGAACCAGCTGTTTATGAAAAATAGAGAAGCAGATTTTGTCCGATATCGGACAAAAATTCCGTTATCGGTATATCCATTTTCCGGAGGAAGGGGGAAGGTTAAAGGGAATATATTATTTTGAGGCTGTCATTACTATAATTTTAAAATTCCATGTACACAGTTCTGAAAACTATGCTCTGCGCATTGCTTTCCCTTATGCCGTTCTCCGGCATTTTCGCGCAGGGATACCTCAGGGCCGAAGGCCCCCACATCGTCAACGAAAAAGGTGAGAACGTTTTGCTCCGCGGCATCGGCCTCGGCGGCTGGATGCTCCAGGAAGGGTACATGCTGCGCGTTCCCCGCGAAGGGCAGCAGCACCGCATCAAAGCGCGCATCGCGGAGCTGGTGGGGCCCGAAAGAACACAGGAGTTCTACGACGCCTGGCTGGCGAACCACACCACGCGGGCGGATATCGAGGCCATGAAAAAATGGGGCTTCAACTCCGTGCGCCTGCCCATGCATTTTAACCTTTACACATTACCCGCGGACGAAGAGCCCGTACCGGGAAAAGACACCTGGCTCGAAAAGGGGTTCACCATGACCGACAGCCTGCTGGACTGGTGCAGGGACAACGGCATGTACCTCATTCTCGACCTGCATGCCGCGCCCGGCGGCCAGGGCAACGACCTCAATATTTCCGACCGCGACGGCTCCAAACCTTCGCTCTGGGAAGATGAAAGACATCAGCGCAAAACCGTCGCGCTCTGGCGCAAGCTGGCCGAACGGTACAAAAACGAGCCCTGGATCGGCGCGTACGACATCATCAACGAACCGAACTTCGGGTTCACCGATCCAAAGAACGACAAGAACGGCACCCGGGAAAAAGACAATTCCCGCCTGCGCAAATTAATGATGGAGATCACCGCCGCCATCCGGGAAGTGGACAAAAAACACATCGTGATCATCGAAGGCAACGGCTGGGGCAATAATTACAGCGGCGTATTGCCGCTCTGGGACAAAAATATGGTGATGAGCTTTCACAAATACTGGAACTACAACGACGAAAAATCCATTGCGCACATCCTGCGTTACCGCAGGGAAAACAATGTGCCGGTGTGGATCGGCGAAACCGGTGAAAATTCCAACGTATGGTTCACCGAAGCCATCCGCCTGTTTGAAAAGAACAATATCGGCTGGGCCTGGTGGCCGCTGAAAAAGATCGGCATCAACAACCCGCTCGAAATAAAAAGCAATGAAGGCTACCGGCAGATACTGGCTTACTGGCGCGATAACACTTCCCCCAAACCCTCCGCCGACGCGGCTTACAAAGCAGTGATGGAACTGGCGGAAGCGGCGAATTTCCGTAACAACGTGCAGCATAAGGACGTGCTGGACGCGATGCTGCGCCAGCCCGCGCATCCTGAAGCCAGGCCCTGGGCCAAAGTGGACGTCAAAAGCGGCGTAACGATACCGGCGGCGGAATACGATCTCGGTGCGAACGGTTACGCCTATTATGATACGGACACCGCGAATTACCGCGTTTCCAACGCCAAACATACGGGCGGCAACCGCGGCGGCGCTTTCCGCAACGATGGGGTGGACATCCGCAATGAGGACGGCAATTTTGTGATCGCGGACATTGAGAAAGGAGAGTGGCTGCAATACACGGTGAACGTACCAAGGAAAAAAACATTCACCGTAAAACTGCTGGTATCGGCTGAAAAAGAAGGCGGCAGCATACAGCTGCTTGGCAGGAACGGCGCGCCGCTGGCGCCGGCCCA
>CBINIO010000468.1:0-3757 GCA_966250725.1 uncultured Chitinophaga sp. | reverse complement strand
CATTTCTTTTGAATGGTGCATCGTGGGGCTGAGCGTGTTTTCGGTACTGGTAACGCTGGGCGGCATGAAAGTGATCGGGTATACGGACGTGGTGCAGGTGCTGGTGCTCATCCTGGGCGGGCTGGTCACTACCTATCTCGCGCTCGACCTGCTGGCCGACCGCTTCGGCTATCACGGCGACATTCTCAAAGGGCTGGGCGTATTGCGGAAAGAAGCGCCCGAGCACTTCCATATGATATTCGACAAAAGCAATCCCTATTACAAAGACCTTCCCGGTCTTTCCGTGCTGATCGGCGGCATGTGGATCAACAACCTGGCGTATTGGGGCTGCAACCAGTACATCACGCAGCGGGCGCTGGGGGCCGATCTGAAAACGGCGCGCAACGGTATTTTGTTCGCCGCTTTCCTGAAGCTGCTGGTGCCGGTGATCGCCGTACTGCCGGGCATCGTGATGTTCGTGCTGCACAAGAACGGCATGTTCCGGGAAGAAATGCAGGGCGTGGTGGACGGCGTGGCGAAAGTGAAGCCCGACCATGCGTACCCGACGCTGATGAACCTGCTGCCGCCGGGGCTGAAAGGCGTGGCGTTCGCTGCGCTCACCGCGGCCATCGTGGCGTCGCTGGCGGGGAAGGCGAACAGTATTTCCACCATCTTTTCGCTGGATATCTATAAAAAGTTCTTCAACAAAAACGCTTCCGAAAAAAAGCTGGTGAACGTCGGCAAATACGCCGTGATCGTGGCGATGCTGATAGCGGCGCTGGTAACGCCGGCGCTGAAAACGCTCGACCAGGCGTACCAGTTCATCCAGGAATATGTGGGCTTTATTTCCCCCGGCGTGCTGGCGATCTTCCTGATGGGCTTCTTCTGGAAACGCACCACCGCGGGCGCCGCGCTTACGGGCGCTTTGCTTACCATCCCTATTTCCACCGTGTTGAAATTCCTGCCGGCCTGGACGGGCGGAGCGTTCCCCGATTATCCTTTCCTGGACCGCGTGTCCATTACGTTTGGGTTGATCGTGCTGGTGATGATCGTGCTCAGCCTGATGCGGCCAAGATCCGAAGAAAGCCATGCGATCGTGATCGACCGCTCGCTGTTCCGGGTATCGCCGGCCTTCGTGGTGATGTCCGTGATCATTTGCGGGATATTGACGGCGTTGTATACGGTGTTCTGGTAATCTCCGCATTTTTTGCGGAGATTATGCCGACCGATGCGGAGAATAACGGGCTTATTCTCCGCATTTTTTGCGTAGAATAGAGTTGCCCATGCGGAGAATATATTGTATATTCGACGCATAAAGTGCGAAGAATGTACATTCATCAGCTAAAGAAATGGCCTGACTTTCAATGGGATATCAAAGAAGTGGCCCCATTGCTGGCAACTGTCCGTCATCACCAGGGCCGGTTATTGGGCCGGATGGAGGGTATGGGATTTAAGCTGAAGGAAGAAGCTACCCTCCGCACCCTTACAATAGACATCGTGAAATCCAGCGAAATAGAAGGGGAGATACTGAACCCCGACCAGGTACGGTCTTCCATCGCGCGGCGTTTAGGCATGGACGTAGCCGGTCTTGTTCCGGCGGACAGGAACGTGGAAGGAGTGGTGGAAATGATGCTCGACGCCACTCAGCGTTACCGCTCCGCACTTTCGGCCAACCGTCTTTTCGGATGGCATGCCGCGCTGTTCCCCACCGGGCATAGCGGTATGTTCAGGATCGTTACAGGCGCCTGGAGAACGAACACCAAAGACGATCCTATGCAGGTAGTTTCAGGCGCCATGGGCCGCGAAACGGTACATTTTCAGGCGCCCGATTCCCATAAGCTGGACGGCGAGATGAAAAAATTCCTTGCCTGGTTTAACCGCACGAAAGATGCCGACCCGGTTTTAAAAGCGGCAGTCGCGCATCTCTGGTTCATAACCGTTCACCCTTTCGACGATGGCAACGGGCGCATCGCGCGAGCCATTACCGATATGCAGCTGGCGAGGGCCGACGGGAGCGCGCAACGGTTCTACAGCATGTCCGCGCAGATCAGAACGGAGCGGAACGGTTATTACAGGATACTGGAAGAAACGCAGAAAGATTCGCTGGACATTACCGCCTGGATCATGTGGTTCCTGGAATGCCTGGGCAGGGCTATCCGCTCCACTGACATTACGCTTGCCGCAGTGATCAGAAAAGCGAAATTCTGGGACGATCCGTTAACCCAAACATTGAACGACCGGCAAAAGCTGATGCTGAATAAATTGATGGATGGTTTTGTCGGCAAACTGACCTCTTCCAAATGGGCGGTTATTGCCAAAACCTCGCAGGACACCGCTATACGCGATATCCAGGACCTGATAGGAAAAGGGATATTGCAAAAGGAAGAGGCCGGGGGCAGAAGCACCAGTTACATCCTGCGCGAATGACGGCGGGCGAAGAAACGCTGCTATATTCCCCGAAGGACGACCGGCGAACGTATTACCCTTCCTTCTTCCTGTCCGAATGCCCCAAACTCTTCCCGGGGTTCACGAGGTCGCGCACACGTTGTTTCAATTCCTTTATTTCGGGGAAATGGCCGTCGCGTTTGCGGTCGAAAATGAGCTGGTCGTTCAGCGATACCTGGTAACTTCCGGCGATCTCCGACGGCCGGAGGGTGACCCCGCCCAGGTCTTCCTCGAAGGTGGTCAGCAATTCCTGCGCCATATAGGCCGCGCGCAGCAGCCAGCCGCATTTAGGGCAGTAAGCGATAGTGATTCCCGGTTTCATACCCGTAAAAGTAAGGGGTTTCCGGGTGTTTTTTTCCTTCCATAAAAAAGCGTTATAAAAAAGTTAAAAGCAGCGTTTATTTATGTACCTTAAATATGGATTATGACACCCAAACCGAACTGAAATTCTGCTGATTGTCTGTTTAACTCAACAAGGGGAGCATGCTGTTGTGGAAAGCGTTTGAGAACTGCCGGCATATCAACCAAAGTGTTCCAAAATCAAAAATGCGCTCATGCAATTAAAGGTTTACGCCTGTGTTGCCGGGAAGCGGCCCCGAAAGCCCCCGGTCTTGTTTATCCTGTTACTGTTCGCAGCCTTTACATCTGCTGACACTTTCGCAAAAGGAACCATGGTTTACCAGGATTCCGTGCCCGCCCGCATTATCGGCCATGTTACGGACGCGGAATAGAACATCCCGCTGCACGGCGTTACCATCGAGAACCTGGTCAGCCGCAAAGGCATCCTTTCAGACGCCAGCGGCAACTTCGCCATCGCCGGCCGGCCGGGCGACAGCCTCCGTTTTTCCTATATCGGCAAACGGCAGCAGGTGGTCGTGTACCGCGGCCAGCCGCTCCGTGTCAGCCTCGCCTCGATGGGCGGGGTATTGTCGGAAGTGGTGGTGACCGGTTTCCAGGACCTGGACAAACGCAAGTTTTCCGGCGCGGCCACCACGCTCAAAGGCGATGAAGTGAAGATCGACGGTCTCCCGGACGTAAGCCGCATGCTGGAAGGCAGGGTGGCCGGTGTGTCCGTTCAGAACGTGTCCAGCGCGTTCGGCGCGGCGCCCAAGCTGCGCATCCGGGGCGCCACCTCCATACATGGCGACAATAAACCGCTGTGGGTGGTGGACGGCGTGGTGCTGGAAGACATCGTCAATATTTCCAACGACCAGCTTTCCAGCGGCGATCCTACTACATTGCTGGGTTCAGCTGTTGCTGGTATAAACTCGAACGACATTGAAAGCTTCGATATATTGAAAGATGCAGCGGCTACTGCGTTATATGGTGCCCG
>CBINIO010000467.1:0-3777 GCA_966250725.1 uncultured Chitinophaga sp. | reverse complement strand
TAAAATGGACGAGAAGCCATTCTTGGAATTCAATGTCACGGACATTAAAGATAACCAGGTCGAAGAATTAAAGAAATTCCACAAATCATATTTCAACGTTGAAAGTATTCAAACCACGGCGAGCGACTTAAAATATATGAATGAGCTCAAAGTGTTGATAAGCGTTGAATTTCAAAATCCTTCCGAAGGGTTTGTCAGACTTCTTGCGAAACATATATACCGGGGAATGTTGACCTCGAAAATCGTCGATCAGTTTAGCGCTCTTACCAGGAAATCAATACAGCAGTACATAAACGATCTTATTACCGAGAGGCTTAAATCCGCATTGAAAAAGGAAAATGAGGCTGAAGGATCTGCGGCCGAAACGGAGGAGGCCGCAACGAACGAAGGAAAAGGACCAACGGTTGAAACTACTGATGAGGAAAAGGAAGGTTACATGATCGTCAAAACAATTCTCCGTCAAAAGGTAAAGGCAATTAGAATTGCATACCGGGATGCCCAGTCCTATTTTGCGATACTATTAGATGATAATAACAGAAAAACGATATGTAGATTATATTTGAGCGGTTCGCGGAGATATATTGGCACTTTTGATGAACAGAAAAAAGAGACCAAGACAGAGATTCTGACTGTTGATGACATTTTTAGCTTCGGGGAGTTACTTCACAAAACCGTTGATTGGTACGATGCAGAAAAGGTTCAGACAAACTAAAGGATACCAAGAACAGTTTTATTCTCGGTTCAGCGGGCGGGGTAGTGTTTTATTTGTTTGATTATCAGTTATTTGTATGGGGTAAAACGAACAAAGGAGTTGTTTCTTTAGAAACAACTCCTTTGTTTTCTGCGGAGGAGAAGGGATTCGAACCCTTGATAGGATTTCTCCTATACACACTTTCCAGGCGTGCCAGTTCAACCACTCCTGCACTCCTCCGTATGGTTGAATTATTCAATTCAGGGCTGCAAAGATAACGTTTTGGAAAAATAATCCAAGAATTATTTGCCCTTGTACGCCATATTCATGTATTTCCCGCCTTCCTTCAGCTCGGTCAGCATCTGGTTCAGCCGTTTCTGCCGCGTTTCCTCCCGTTTGGCGCTGCTGATCCAGTAGATGTAGTCATTTTGCTGGTAAGCCGGCCGGCTCTCGTATCGTTCGTACAACTGATGGCGGGTCAGGGCTTCGTCGATAAACCCGGGCATGGGGTATTTTGGCCGCTTCAGGCTGGTGAAGTCTTTTTTCATACGATTAAAATTAATATTTTACCGGAAACCCGACATCATGCCATATACTCGCCGCTCATTCCTGCAATCGCTCGCTATGGCGGGCGCCGCCATTCCTTTGCGGTCGTTCGCGTTCCCGGCCGGCAGCTGGGAGATCCACGGTTTTTCCAAACCCTTCCAGCTGGAATGGATGGATTTTTCGATGCTTTGCGACACGTTCGCCGCGGCAGGCCTCAACGGGGTGGATTATACCGTAAGGCCCGGCGGGCACGTTACGCCGGACAAAGTGGCGAAAGACCTTCCCAAAGCGGTGGCCGCGGCAAAAAAGGCGGGCCTTTCCGCCAAACTGATGACCTCCGCCATCCTCGACGCTGCCGACCCGGCTACTGTGCCCGTGCTGGAAGCCGCGGCGGCGGAAGGTATCCGGTATTACCGCATGGGCTGGTACGATTATGAAAAAGGAAAACCGCTGCAGGACAGTATCCGCAAACGCGCCGGGCAGCTGCAGGCGCTGGCGGAGCTGAATCAAAAGCACAACATCCGGGCGGCTTACCAGAACCATTCCGGTGTGCGGATGGGCGCCGCCGTATGGGATCTGTACGACATGATAAAAGACACAGACCCGGCCTGGGTGGGCGTGCAGTACGACATCCGGCATGCCACCGTGGAAGGCGCCAACAGCTGGCCGCTGGGGCTGCAGCTCATCAGCCCGCACATCAATACCCTCGTGATAAAAGACGTTCGCTGGACGCAGCAGAACGGGAAATATGTGCTGGAAAACGTGCCGCTCGGCGAAGGAATGGTGAATTTTAAAGCCTATTTCAAAAAGATAAAAGAACTGCGCATCAAAGCGCCTATCACGCTCCACCTCGAATATCCCCTGCTGAGCAAACAGGAGGAATCGTTGTCCGTTTCCCAAAAACAGAAAATCGTACAGGCAAAGCTGAAAAAGGATGTGGATACCCTGAAGGGCTGGCTGGCGGATATGTAATTACATCCGAACACCTTATCCCAAACGATCATCGGATATAGATACCCTGAAAGTCTGGCTGGCGGATATGTAGTCGTTACAGCTCCGGCGCGGTAGGCGTGAGCTCGCCCCGCAGCGGCTCCTCTATCAGCCGCTTGATCTCCGCCGGCTCCAGGTTCTGCCCGAGCAGGAACATCAGCTTGGTAGTGGCCGCTTCAAAGGTCATGTCATGACCGCTTACCACCCCGATCCGCTGCAGCTGCTGGCTGGTCTCATATTTGCCCAGCTCCACGGAGCCGCCGTCGCACTGCGTGATGTCCACCATGATAATGCCTTTGTCCGCGGCTTTTTGCAGGCATTCGGTGAACCATGTCTGCGTGGTGGCGTTGCCGCTGCCAAAGGTTTCCAGCAGCAGGCCGCGCATGCCCGGCGTGTTCACGACGGCCTCCACGGCCTTGCGGGTGATGCCGGGGAATATCTTCAGCACGCCGATGTTGGCGTCCATGTTCTTATGCACTACCAGGTCTTTGTTGGGCGCGGGCAGCACGTAATTGCTCTTGTATTTGATATCGATGCCGGCTTCGGCGAGGGCGGGGTAGTTCATGGAATAGAACGCCTCGAACTTTTCCGCGTTGTATTTTTTGGCGCGGTTGCCGCGGAAAAGCATGAAGTCGAAATAAATGCACACCTCGGGCACCATGCAATGACCGTTGCTTTTGGTGGAGGCGATCTCCATGGCGGTGATGATGTTTTCCTTGGCGTCCGTCCTGATCTTGCCGATGGGCAGCTGGCTGCCGGTAAGGATCACGGGTTTGGACAGGTTTTCCAGCATAAAGCTGAGCGCGGAGGCGGTAAATGCCATGGTATCGGAGCCGTGGAGGATCACAAAGCCGTCGTAGCGGTCGTAACGGTCTTCGATAATGCCCGCCAGTTCAGACCAGATCTCGGGGTGCATATCGGAGGAATCCATGGGAGGATTAAAAGCATACACATAAAAATCGATTCCCATCCGGTAAAGCTCAGGCAGGTTGTTCCGGATCTCATTGAAGCCGATGGGCCGTAATGCGGTTGTCTTTTCGTCGTAAATCATCCCTACGGTGCCCCCGGTGTAGATGATAAGAATCTTCGTCATTTATCTCAGGTAGAATTGCATGCAAATGTATTTACTTATCAGTTAGAGCGTTTTGAATAATTTCTGCGCATTGCGTGTCGTAATCGCAGCTACTTCTTCAATTTTTAGATTTTTTACATCTTCGATGCGTTGAGCGATCAAAGGGATGTAGGCGCTTTCGTTCCTTTTCCCCCGGTACGGAACCGGCGCCAGGTAAGGCGCATCGGTTTCCAGCACTACGTGGTCGAGGCTGATATTTTCGAGCAGTACGTCCAGCCCCGCTTTTTTAAAGGTCACTACGCCGCCTATACCGAGATGGAACCCGAGGCCGGTCACTTCCTCCGCCTCTTCGCGGGTGCCTGAAAAGCAATGGAAAACGCCGCTGAGGCTGCCTGCCGGGAATTCTTTCACCACATCTATACAAGCCCTGGTGGCTTCGCGGCTGTGGATCGAAACGGGGAGGCCGTGCCGGGCGGAA
>CBINIO010000466.1:0-3779 GCA_966250725.1 uncultured Chitinophaga sp. | reverse complement strand
GCAGGTGCTGGGCAACGTGGAGCTCGTCGGCGACGAGCCCGACCAGGTCGTGTACGGCGCGCTTCCTGCGAGCTGTGTGGACGCGGGCTCGACTCCTTGTACCAGCGGGAGCTGCGTCCCGAACAGCTTTCGCTGCACTGACGCTCGGCAGCTTCGTGCTCAACGCCCTGAAGCCCTGATATTTTTTTGCAACGGCATTAACCAAACAGTTAAATAAAAGAGTTAAATATGAAACCGTTCCTCCCGCTGCTATTGCTCTCCGCCTGCCTGCAGGCTTCCGCGCAGCAGCCCTTCACGCTGGACTCCGCCTGGGCCGCCGCCCGGCGACACTACCCGCTGCTCAAACAGCAGGAAGTCACCGACCAGGTAACGGCCCTTCAGCTCCGCAACATCAGGACGAATTACCTGCCGCAGGTGGAACTCAACGGCAAAGCCAGCTACCAGTCCGAAGTAGTGAGCATCCCCATCAAGCTGCCCAACGTAAATATCCCCACGCTGCCCAAAGACCAGTACAACGCCACGGTGGACGTCCGCCAGATGATCTACGACGGCGGCGCAACCGCCGGCCAGCGCGAATTGCAGCTGGCGCAGCAGCAGGCGGACAAACAAAAGGTGGAAGTGGAAATGCACAAGCTCCGCCAGCAGGTGATGCAGGTTTTCTTTAACGCGCTTATCTGGAACGAACATATCTCCGCCCGCAAACAGATGATCGAAGAAGTGAAACAACGCATGGAGCGCGTACAGGCGGGAGTGGACAACGGCACCGTGCTCGCCAGCCAGGCGGACATTCTGAAAGCGGAACTGCTCAAGGCGGACCAGCAGCTGGAAGAAGCCGTCAACGGAAAAAACACCGCCGTCAATATGCTGGCCTTGCTAACGGGCAAGGATGCACGCGATATACAAACGCTGCAAATGCCGCCGGCGGCTACGTCCCCGGACCAGCAGATCGGCAGGCCCGAGCTGGAGCTTTACCGCCTGCAGACCGATGTGCTCCGCCAGCGGTCGAAACTCACGAACGCCAAAAGCCTCCCGAAGATCAGCGCCTTCGCGCAGGGCGGCTACGGCCGGCCGGGCCTCAACGTGCTGGACAATAAATTCGATTTCTATTATATCGGCGGCCTCCGCCTGCAATGGACGCTCTGGAACTGGCGCTACAACCGCACGGAGCGCGACATCCTGCGGGTGCAGGAACGGTCGCTGCGATCGCAGTCGGAAACGTTCACGCTGCAAACAAGATCGCAATTGCTGCAGCAGTCCGGCGAGATCGCCACGCTGGCCTCGGCGATGGAAAAAGACAAGGACATCGTGGCGCTGCGCACAAAAGTAAAGGACGTGTCCGCCGCGCAGCTGGACAACGGGGTGCTGACCGTGCACGATTACCTCACGGACCTTTTCGCGGAAACGCAGGCCCTCATCACGCAAAAAACGCACGAGATACAATGGGTGTACGCCACCATTCATTACCAGGTCACTAAAGGATATTAATCATGAAAACGAACATGACAAAAAATATGCAACAGGTTTCAAACCGGTCTTTTAAAAGAAATCGGGCAACGATGAAAACGGCCGCCGCTGCGTTTTTCACCGCGGTTTGTTTTACCGCCTGCTCCGGCGAGGACAACGCGGCGGACGCGTACGGGAATTTTGAGTCCACGGAAGTGATCGTATCGGCGGAAGCTACCGGCCGCCTGCTTAGCTTCGAGGTGGAAGAAGGCGCCGTGCTCGCGGCCAATACGCTGGTGGGCGGCATCGATTCCACCCAACTGAAGCTCCGCAAAGATCAGCTGGGCGCGAACATCAAAGCGGTGCTCAGCAAAACGCCGGACGTTTCCCCCCAGCTGGCCGTGATCCGCCAGCAGATCGCCACGCAGCAAAAAGAAAAGCGGCGCATCGAAAATCTCCTCAAAGCCAATGCCGCCACGCCCAAACAGCTGGACGACATCAACGCGGCCATTGCCGTGCTGGAGAAGCAGTACGCATCCACCGCATCGTCGCTCAACACGCAGGTAAGCGGCATCTCCAGCGAAACGCAGCCGCTGCGCGTACAGGTGGAGCAGGTGAAAGAGCAGCTGGCGCAGTCGCGCGTGATCAACCCGGTAAACGGCACCGTGCTGGTGAAATACGTGGAAGAAGGCGAAGTGGTGACCTACGGCAAACCGCTTTACAAGATCGCGGACATGCAGACCATGTACCTGCGCGCGTACGTCAGCGAAAACCAGCTTCCCCGCGTAAAAACGGGCCAGCAGGTGAACGTGCAGCTCGACCAGCCGGACGGCTCGCTTAAAACGCTGCCCGGCACCATCAGCTGGATCTCCTCCGAAGCGGAATTCACGCCCAAAACCATCCAGACGCGCGAAGAACGCGTGCATCTCGTATACGCCCTGAAAGTGCGCGTACATAACGACGGCAGCCTGAAGATCGGCATGCCGGGAGAAATGAGGATCGCCACAAAATAACTGCTATGCAACCGATCATCGTTGAACATATCCATAAAAGTTTCGGGGACGTAAAAGCCCTGCACGACATCACCTTCACCGTCAACGAAGGCGAGCTGTTCGGTCTTATCGGCCCGGACGGCGCCGGCAAAAGCACGCTGTTCCGCATTCTCGCCACTTTGCTGCTGGCCGATAAAGGAAACGCGAGCGTGAACGGGAGGGACGTGGTGAAGGACTACCGCCACATCCGCCGCGAAACCGGTTATATGCCCGGGCGGTTCTCGCTTTACCAGGACCTTACTGTGGAAGAGAACCTGAACTTCTTCGCAACTATTTTTAACACCACCGTGGAAGAAAATTATGCGCTGATCAAGGACATCTACGAACAGATCGCGCCCTTCGCCAAACGCCCTGCGGGCAAGCTTTCCGGCGGCATGAAGCAGAAGCTCGCGCTTTGCTGCGCGCTGGTGCACAAACCCAAAGTGCTGTTCCTCGACGAGCCCACCACGGGCGTAGACCCCGTATCGCGGAAAGAGTTCTGGGACATGCTGCAGCGCCTGAAAACAAAAGGCATTCCCATCCTCGTGTCCACCCCGTACATGGACGAAGCCGTGCTCTGCGACCGCGTGGCGCTGATCCAGAAGGGCGCTATCATGCAGATAGACACGCCCGCGCGTATCGTGGAAGGTTTCGGCATGCCGGTATGGGCCATGAATGCAAACAACATGTACCGGCTCATCCGCGACCTGCGGGCCTTTGACGGCGTGCACAGCTGCTACGCCTTTGGCGAATACCTGCACGTGACGATCAATACGGACCTGGAGAACGTAAAGGCGTACCTCGCGCCGCTGGGGCATGAAGGATTGGAAATACGGCCGGCCACGCCCGGCATCGAAGACGCATTTATGCAGCTCATGCAGGAACAAAACGAATTGACATGAACGAATACGCGATCGTGACAAAAGATCTCACCAAAAAGTTCGGCGATTTTATCGCCACCAACGCCATCACTTTTGAAGTGGGGAAGGGCGAGATCTTCGGTTTCCTCGGCGCGAACGGCGCGGGCAAAACCACCGCCATGCGCATGCTTTGCGGCCTGCTGAAACCCAGCAGCGGCGAGGCGAAAGTGGCCGGGTACGACATCTACACGCAAACGGAGCAGATCAAAAAACGCATCGGGTACATGAGTCAGAAATTTTCGTTGTACGAAGACCTGACGGTGAAAGAAAATATCCGCTTCTATGGCGGCATCTACGGTCTTTCCAACCAGCAGATCAAAGAAAAAACGCAGCAATTGCTGGCGCGCCTGCATCAGCTCTACGAGGCTTATCAGGCCCATGCTGA
>CBINIO010000465.1:0-3787 GCA_966250725.1 uncultured Chitinophaga sp. | reverse complement strand
CAAAAGATATCTAAACAACTGTAACTGTATATCGGCTGCCTTGCCTGCTTTACCCGGCCACGGCGGGATTTCATAACGTTTTACGGATCAAATAATTGGAACAGATCAAATATGCAGGGGAGCATTTACTTCCCGGACAATTGGGGCATTTTTTCACTATTCTCGCTTTCGTGGCCTCCATCGTGGCTACGGTCGCCTATTTCTGCAGCGTGCGGCAGAAAGACGAGCTGAAAAAAGCCTCCTGGCTGAAGATGGGCCGCTGGGCCTTTATTACGCAGGCGTTTTCCGTGTTCGCCGTTTTTGCCATCCTTTATTACATTATCTCCAATCACTATTTTGAATATAAATACGCCTGGCAGCACTCCAGCCGCGACCTGGAAGTGCAATACCTGCTCAGCTGCTTCTGGGAAGGGCAGGAGGGCAGTTTCCTGCTCTGGAGCGTATGGCACAGCGTATTGGGGCTGATACTTATACGCAGCACCAAAAAATGGGAAGGCCCGGTAATGACCGTGCTGGCCTTTGCGCAGATCTGCCTCGGCACCATGCTGATCGGTATTTACATCGATCTCCCCTGGTTCGAATACAAGATCGGCAGCAGCCCCTTCATCCTCATGCGGCAGGACGCGCCGGATTCACCCATCTTCATGAACCCGAACTATCTGCAGTTCAAACAGTTCGTGGACGGCAACGGTCTTAACGTACTGCTCAAGAACTACTGGATGGTGATACACCCGCCGGTATTGTTCCTCGGTTTCGCTTCCGTGATCGTGCCCTTCGCGTATGCCGTAGGCGGCCTCTGGACGCGCAATTACGGCGAATGGGTGAAGCCCGCGCTGCCCTGGGCGCTGTTTGCCGCCATGATGCTCGGCACCGGCATCATGATGGGCGCCGCCTGGGCGTACGAATCGCTGACGTTCGGCGGTTACTGGGCATGGGACCCGGTTGAAAACGCTTCCCTCGTGCCCTGGCTCACGCTGGTGGCGGGCGTGCACACCATGCTCGCGTACCGCAGCACCGGTCACGCGCTCCGGTCGACCTTCTTTTTCTTTATCATCTCCTTCGTGTTCATCCTGTATTCCACCTTCCTTACCCGGAGCGGCATACTGGGGCAAACGTCCGTGCATTCCTTTACGGACCTCGGCATGAGCGGGCAGCTGCTCATCTTTATGGGCATCTTTACCATCCCGGCTTTCTGGATGCTGATCACGCGGAATAAGGACATCCCGAAGATCGTGAAAGAGGAAAGCACCTACAGCCGCGAGTTCTGGCTGTTCGTGGGCGCGCTGATACTGATGGTGAGCGCTGTGCAGATCACCTTCACCACCTCCATCCCCGTTTGGAACAAGCTGCTCGACCTTTTCGGGCTGAAGAAGCTGTTCAGCCTGGAAGATTTCGCACCGCCCACCGATCCGGTGTTCCACTACAACCAGATACAGATCTGGCTGGCCGCCATCGTGGGCGGGCTTACCGCGCTGGTGCAATACCTGAAGTACAAGGACACGCCGAAAGGCACCGTCTGGAAAAAACTGGCCTGGCCCACGATCGTTTCCGTGGTGCTCACCGTACTGATCGGCTGGCTCGGCAATATCACCTATAACGAATTCGGCCCCGGCTTCCTCGTGGCGATCTACCTGATGCTGTTCGCCAGCGTGTACGCCGTGGTAGCGAACACCGGTTATATTTTCACCGTGCTGAAAGGCAAAACCAAGGCGGCGGGCGCTTCCGTGGCGCATATCGGCTTCGGGCTCGTGCTGCTCGGCATTCTCATTTCTTCTTCCAAAAAAGAAGTGCTGAGCGTGGACAAAATGAATATGCTGGCGGGTTATTTCACCAAGGAAAGCGGTCAGAAAAGCCAGGAAAACACCCTGCTGCCCAAAGGGCTGCCCGTGCAGATGGGTCCTTATTTCGTGACCTACCGCGGCGACTCCGTCGGTACGGCGGACAAGGACAAAACGTTCTTCGTGGTGGACTACGAAAGAAAACCCAGCCTGGACGCCGAGCCCACAGAGCGTTTCACGCTGTACCCGGACGCTTATATGAACGTGAAGGGCCAGGAAGGACAGCTGTCGCCCAACCCCGATTCCAAACATTACCTTACCCGCGATATTTTCACCTATGTAACGCTCGCGCCCATCAAAGGCGCGGTAACGGATACGCTGCCGTATGACAAACACGTGATCGGGCAGGGAGATACCATCTTCTTCTCCAAAGGTTTTATGGTGCTGACCGCGCTGAAGACCGACCCGACGCAGCGCAACTACAAGGCCGAACCCGGCGACATCGCCGTGGGCGCGGACATTTACGTGCATACCCGCGAGAACGGCGATTTTAACATGCGACCCGTTTATTTCATCCGCGACAGCAGCTTCCAGGGCAACATCCCCGACACCATCGCCCCGTTGAGCCTGGCCGTGCGTTTCACGAAGATCCTGCCGAACGACAATAAAGTGGAGCTGGAAGTAAAAGAAACCCGCGAGCCGATGGACTTCATCGTGCTGAAGGCGCTGATATTCCCGTACATCAATGTGCTGTGGATCGGCATCATCGTGATGATCATCGGCTTCGTGATGAGCATCCGCCAGCGGCTGAAAGGGGCCAAATAAAGAATTTATATTATATTTGATAACGGGCGGCCGGTGATGGCCGCCCTTTTTATTATCTTAGCGACAAAACCCTGCATCCTATGCGCCGCATCCTAAGCACATCCTTTATCGTGATCGTTTTACTGGTGATCGTGTATTTCCTGGGCCCGATGCCCGAGCCGCCTTCGCTGGGCGGGGCATTGCCGGGCGTGCCGGGGGAGACGGAGCGGCTGGAGAGCTATATCAGCCGGAAAGAGGCGCTTCACAGGCTCAGGCCGGGCAATGAGGCGCATATCGTATGGGCGGGGGAAAAGGGGCTTAAAACGCCTTACAGCGTCGTGTACCTGCATGGCTTTTCCGCCAGCGAAAAGGAAGGCGACCCCGTACACCGCGATTTCGCCAGACGCAACGGGTACAATCTTTTTCTTTCCCGCCTTGACCAGCATGGTATAGACACCACCGAGGCGCTCGAAAAAATGACCGCGCAGGGACTTTGGGAAGACGCCAAGGAAGCCCTCGCCATCGGCAAGCAGCTCGGCGACAAGGTGATCCTGATGGGTACTTCCACCGGCGGCACGCTGGCGCTGCTGCTGGCCGCGCAATACCCAAACGACGTGGCGGCCGTTATCAACCTGAGTCCCAATATCGCTATCAACGAAAAGATGATCGGGATGCTCGACGAGCATTGGGGGCTGATGATCGCGCGGCTGGTGAAAGGCGGCAAATACAATGAATACACGCCGGAAAACCCGGAGAAAGCCCGGTACTGGTATACCAAATACCGGCTGGAAGCCGTTGTAGAGCTGGAAAACCTGGTGGAGCACACCATGAAGCCGGAGATATTCGCGCGTGTTCACCAGCCGGTGCTGAACCTGTATTATTACAAGAACGAACAGGAGCAGGACCCTACCGTAAAAGTGTCCGCCATACTGGCCATGCACCGCGAGCTGGGCACGCCTGACAGCCTGAAACGGGCCGTGGCCATCCCTAAAGCGGGCGCGCATGTGATCGGCTCCAGCATCACTTCCGGCGACGTGCCGGGCGTGGAAGCCGCCATCAACAGCTGGTGGGAGGATATTCACAGGAATCGCAACTAATTCGTATCTTGGGTTGGATCAGCGTTTATCATTAATCGTCAATTGACCGTGCTTCGCCATCTGCTCATCATCAGTACATGTTTCCTGTGCCTCGCAGGCGCCGCCAGG
>CBINIO010000464.1:0-3800 GCA_966250725.1 uncultured Chitinophaga sp. | reverse complement strand
CGCCGCTTATACAAAAACCCGCCGCCCGTTGAAGTTCTTTTTGAACTCCTTCGGCGTGCAGCCTTTTTTCAGCTTGAAAATGCGGTTGAAGTTCGCGAGGTTGTTAAAGCCGCATTTGTAGGCGATCTCGGCGATGGAATGCGTGGTATTGATCAGCATTCTCGATACATGCCCCAGTCTTATTTCAGTGAGGTTTTCCGTAAAGGTGTATCCCGTATGCAGCTTGATGAACCGGCTGAAAGAAGCCTCGGGCATGTTCGCCAGCCTGGCGACTTCCGCCAGCGGTATTTCCCGTTGAAAATGCTGGTTCATATACTCGAACACCCGCTCCAGCCGGCGGCTGTTGAAGCTGAGATTTTCTTTGGTGAAGCTCACGTCCGACAGCAGGCGCGTATTGCGCGCGATGGAAAGGTCGTGGATGATGGAAAACAATTCGAGGATGGAATCGAAGCCGTTGCGTTTTTCGAGTTTGAGAATGCGCCTGGACATCTGGCGGGCGGTTTCCCGGTCGAACAGCACGCCTCTTTTGGAATTTTCGAAGAGGTTGCGGATGTGGATGAGCTGGTTCTTTAACAGGAGGTTTTGCGAGAACAGGTCTTTGTGGAACTGGATGGTCACTTCGAGGATCTCTTCGCTGGTGCAATGATGGGTGAACCATCCGTGCGGCAGGTTGGGGCCGACCATTACAAGCTCTATGTCGTCGATCTCATCGATGTGATCGCCGATGATGCGCTGGGTGCCCGGCGCATTCAGGATCAGGTTCAGCTCCATTTCCTCGTGGTTATGAAGCGGGAAGTTGAACGCGCTTTTTTTCCGGGAGAAAATAGTGAAACAGTCGTGTTGCGTGAGCGGGGTGATTTCCCGCAGCAGATCTTTAAACATAACGTAAGATTCAGGTGCTGGTAATTGGTGTTTTTTTGATGCCTGACAGATCGGATTCCGGTGCCTGCAGCCTTTCAATACTACTCAAATTTGACCGAACCGGCAATGCCGCTGTCCGTATAAAATACTTTTTCCGATTTATTTGGTTGATAATTAATGTTTTATATAGACACTTGCCTTGTGATGGTTTTTTAATTAAAAACCGCTTTGCATGATCAATTTTATGAACATTTCCTTTAAAAAACTGATGTTTTGATAACAAAAAAGGGTGTTTTCCTGATCGCGGTCGCGTTCTGCCTCCCGCAGTTCGCCCGCGCGCAGGACAAAAGTTTCTCCACCAAAGATTTCTGGCAGCCCGCCGGAAAACCCTTTTCACCCGAAGTGCACGGCGACGGCCGCATCACCTTCCGCCTGCGCGGCGGCGAAGCGCGCGAAGTACAACTACTTTTCGGCGAATGGAACATCCGGCCGCAGCAAATGGCCAAAGACGCCAAAGGCGTGTGGAGCATCACCATCGCGCCGCAAAAGCCCGGCGTGTATGCGTACCAGTTCAAAGTGGATGGCGTAACGATCATCGATCCCGCCAACCCCGACGTAAAATCCGGCACCGAAGTATACGGCAGCATGGTGGAAGTAAGAAGCGGCCAGCCCGGTTTCGACCAATGGCAGAACGTGCCGCACGGCGTGCTGCACACGGTGCGTTATATCTCCACGCCGCTCCGTAAACCGCGCAGCATGCGCATCTACCTGCCGCCGCAATACGAAACCGAGCCCAACCGGCGCTTTCCTTTGTTATGCCTTCGCCACGGCGGCGGCGACAATGAAACCAGCTGGACGCAAACCGCCGGCCGCGCCGATGCGATCATGGACAACCTGCTGGCGGCCGGCAAAGCAAAGCCGATGATCATCGTAATGCCGGACGGTCTTACCGACGGCACCTGGGCGGGCGGCAGCACCAAGGAAGGCATGGAATCGCTGGAAGCAGAGCTGCTGCAGGACATCCTGCCTTATCTCCGCGGACTTTACCGCGTGTTGCCCGGCCGGGAAAACACCGCCATCGCCGGGCTGTCTATGGGCGGCGGGCAGGCATACATCATGGGCCTGCGCAACCTGGACAAATTCGCGTGGATCGGGCAGTTCAGCTCCGGCCTGCTGGCGGACGCATCGTTCGACATCAACGAAAGGGCGCCCGGCGTATTCGACGATCCGGCGGCGGTGAACAAACAGCTGCGCCTGCTCTGGACCGGCTGCGGGACCGACGATCCGCGGATGCCCGGCCACCGCAGGTTGTCGGAGCAACTCACGCAAAAGGGCATACGACATGAAACGCATTACACGCCCGGCGGTCATGAATGGACGGTATGGCGCGTGCAGCTGCACGCCTTCCTGCAAAAATTATTTCAGTAACTTTCTAACTCATTAATTCATCGTTATGAAACCGTACTTTTTATTACTGGCATGCGGCCTTTCCACGGGGCTGCATGCGCAGCAACCTGCGCAGATAGAGGCCTGGGTAACCAAACCCGACGGCTCGGCCCTGCTGCAAAAACAGGCGGAAAATCCCACGTTCAGCACCAACGCACGTACCTATGGCCCTGTGATCACCATCGACGGACGCCAGCAATTCCAGGAGATCGACGGGTTTGGTTTTGCCATCACCGGCGGCAGCGCGCAGCATCTCATGAATATGAGCGCTGCGGCAAGAAAAAAATTGCTGAACGGGCTGTTCGGCCCCGGCGGCGCGGGCCTGAGCTATCTGCGGCTGAGCATCGGCGCATCCGATCTCAACAGTTTCGTGTTTTCCTACAACGACCTGCCCGAAGGGCAAACCGATCCGGAGCTGAAAAAATTCTCCCTCTCGCAAGACCTGAAAGATGTGGTGCCCGTGATGAAGGAAATACTCGCCATCAAGCCGGGCATTCCCATTCTCGGTTCTCCATGGTCGGCCCCCGCCTGGATGAAAACGAACAACAACGTCCGCGGCGGCGCGCTTAAAAAAGAACATTACGCCACCTACGCGAAATATTTTGTGAAGTATGTGCAGGCGATGGAAAAACAGGGCATCCCCATCGACGCGGTAACGGTGCAGAACGAGCCGCTCAATTCCCGCAATACGCCGAGCATGCAATGGTATTACGAGGAGCAGGGCGAGTTCATCAAAGATCATCTCGGCCCCGCGTTCGCCGCGGCGGGCATCAAAACAAAGATCATCCTGTTCGATCACAACCTCGACCGCATCGATTACCCGCTGGCGCTGCTCGGCGATCCCGGGATATCGAAATACGTGGACGGCTCCGGCTTCCACCATTACGGCGGCGATATGGGCGCGATGAGCATATTGCACCTGGCGCGTCCCGACAAAAACATCTACTTCACCGAACAGATGATCGTGGACCGCGGCAATGGCATGCAGCAGATCGCCCCGACCGTAAAAAGAATGCTGATCAATACCACGCGCAACTGGAGCCGCAACGTGATCTTATGGAACCTGGCGGCCGATTCGCTGAACGACCCGCATACGGACAACGGCGGCTGCTCCATGTGCCAGGGCGCGCTCACCATTATGGGCGACCGTGTACAGAAAAATATCGCGTATTATACCATCGCGCATGCGTCCATGTTCGTACCAAAAGGTTCCGTGCGTATTGCCTCCACTTTCACGGGCGATAAGTCTGTTAATCTTACTGAAGACGAAGAAAGAAAAGGCATCCGCCGCGCGACGGTGATAGAGCATACCGACGTGCTGCCCAACGTGGCGTTTAGAACGCCGGACGGCCGGATCGTGCTGATCGTGGCGAACGATACGTACAATGCGGGCGGGTTCGGCATCCGTTACAACGGAGAAGTAGCGAACCTGCGGCTGCCGCCCGGCGCCGTGGGGACGTAGGTATTCGAAAGCTGGTGATTGTTCATTGTAT
>CBINIO010000463.1:0-3804 GCA_966250725.1 uncultured Chitinophaga sp. | reverse complement strand
ATGCCTGTTGGATGTACCCACACAGTCTGAACCGGTATCACCGCCTCCGATAACAACTACGTGTTTGCCTTTTGCAAGAATGGGTTCTTCATTCTTATCAAGCACACGGCTTACTCTTTTATTCTGCTGTTTCAAAAAGTCCATGGCGAAGTGAACGCCTTTCAGCTCACGGCCGGGAATGGCCAGGTCGCGGGGAATGGTGGAACCGCCTGCCAGCACTACCGCGTTGTATTCGCGCAGCAGGTCGTTCACGCTTACGTTCACGCCTACGTTGGCGTTGCAGCGGAACTCCACGCCTTCTTCTTCCAGCAGCGACACCCTGCGCTCCACCACCCATTTTTCCAGCTTGAAGTCGGGGATGCCGTAGCGGAGCAGGCCGCCGGGCTTGTCGTCCCTTTCAAACACGGTCACGTTGTGGCCGGCATAGTTCAGCTGCGCGGCGGCGGCCAGCCCTGCGGGGCCGGAACCGATCACGGCTACTTTTTTGCCGGTGCGCACGCGCGGCGTTTTGGCTTTTACCAGCCCTTTATCAAAAGCAACTTCGATAATATGTTTCTCGATCTCCTCGATGGCTACCGGCGGCTGGTTGATGCCGAGCACGCAGGCGCTTTCGCAGGGGGCCGGGCAGATGCGGCCGGTAAATTCCGGGAAGTTGTTGGTGGAAGTGAGAATGTCGTACGCTTCCTGCCAGTCTTTCCGGTACACGGCGTCGTTAAATTCAGGGATCACGTTGCCCAGCGGGCAGCCGCTGTGGCAGAAGGGAACGCCGCAGTTCATGCAGCGCGCCGCCTGTTCGTTGAGCTTCGGTTCGCTGAACCGCTCCACGAATTCGTTATAGTGCTTCACCCTGCTTTTGGGATCGGCTTTACCGGGAAGCTCCCTTGTAAATTCCAGAAATCCTGTTGGTTTACCCATATCTGTCTCTGCTTGTCCGCTTTTAAATGTTGTTTGTTACGCTTTGCTCTTCACTCCTTTCGTGGCGGCGGCTTTGAGGGCTGCCTTGTATTCTTTCGGGAACACTTTCACGAAGTGGCGCAGCTGGTTCTCCCAGTCTGACAGGATGAACTTCGCCACCGTACTGTTCGTATAAGCGTGATGCTGGGTTATAAGGTCCTGGAGGATGGCGGCGTCTTCTTCGCCGACGGGATCCAGGTCTATCATTTCCAGGTTGCACTGCGCGGCAAAAACGTTCTTTACGTCGTACACGTAAGCGATGCCGCCGCTCATGCCCGCGCCGAAGTTTCGGCCGGTTTCGCCGAGTATCACCGCTTTACCGCCGGTCATATATTCGCAGCCGTGGTCGCCGGTGCCTTCCACTACTACCGTGGCGCCGGAGTTGCGTACGCAGAAGCGTTCGCCGGCCTTGCCGCGGATGTACGCCTCGCCGGACGTTGCGCCGTACAGCGCCACGTTGCCCGCGATGATATTCTCTTCCGCTTTGAAGCCCGCTTCGGTGGAGGGGTAGAGGATCAGCTTGGCGCCGGAAAGACCTTTGCCGAAGTAATCGTTCGCTTCGCCTTCCAGCTCCAGCGTTACGCCTTTGGTGTTGAACGCGCCAAAGCTCTGGCCGGCGGAACCGGTGAATTTATAATGAATGGTGTCTTCCGGTAAACCTTCGCTTTTGTAGATCTTGGAAATTTCGTTGGAAAGAATAGTGCCGATGGTACGGTCCGTATTCTTCACCTTGTAAGTGCCGTACACGCGGGTTTTGTTTTCCAGCGCGGGTTTGGCGGCTTTCAGCAGCTGCCAGTCGAGCACTTCGGCCAGGCCGTGGTCCTGCTCTTCCTGTTTGTACAGGCCGGTTTCGTCGGAAGCCGGTTCGCGGTACAGTACGGGGGAGAGGTCCAGGTTTTTGAATTTCCAGTGTGTGATGTTGTCGCGCACTTTCAGCACTTCCGCCTGGCCCACCATTTCCTGCACGGTGCGGAAACCCAGCTCGGCCATGATCTCGCGGAACTCCGCCACCAGGAAGCGGAAGAAGTTCACCACGGCGTCGGCGGAGCCGTTGAAGCGTTTGCGCAGATCGGGATCTTGCGTGGCGACGCCTACGGGGCAGGTGTTCAGATGGCATTTGCGCATCATGATGCAGCCTTCCACCACAAGCGCGGCGGTGGCTACGCCCCATTCCTCGGCGCCCAGCAGGGTAGCGATGGCGATGTCGCGGCCGGTTTTCAGCTGGCCGTCCGTCTGCAGCGTTACGCGGCCGCGGAGCTTGTTGCGCACGAGGGTCTGGTGCGTTTCGGCAAGGCCCAGCTCCCAGGGCAGGCCCGCGTGTTTGATGGAGCTGATGGGTGACGCGCCCGTACCGCCGTCATGGCCTGATACGAGGATCACGTCCGCATGCGCTTTGGCGACGCCTGCGGCGATGGTGCCTACACCGGCTTTGGACACCAGCTTCACGCTGATGCGCGCCGCGCGGTTGGCGTTTTTCAGATCGAAGATCAGCTGTGCCAGGTCTTCGATAGAATAAATATCGTGGTGCGGCGGCGGTGATATCAGGCCTACGCCGGGCGTGGCATGACGTACCTTGCCGATCCATTCGTCCACTTTATGGCCGGGCAGCTGGCCGCCCTCGCCGGGTTTGGCGCCCTGCGCCATTTTGATCTGCAGCTCGTCCGCGTTCGTAAGGTAGTAGCTCGTAACGCCAAAACGCGCGGAGGCTACCTGTTTGATGGCGGAGCGCATGGAGTCGCCGTTGGGCAGCAGCTCGTAACGCATTTCGTCTTCGCCGCCCTCGCCCGTATTGCTTTTCGCGCCGATGCGGTTCATGGCTACGGCCAGCGTGGAGTGCGCCTCGTGGCTGATGGAGCCGAAGCTCATCGCGCCGGTGGCGAAACGTTTCAGGATGCTTTCAGCGGATTCCACTTCTTCGATCGGCACCGGGTTGCGGTTGCGTTTGAAGGTGAACATGCTGCGCAGCGTGGCTGCTTTTTCGCTCTGGTCGTTTACGGCCTTTGAATATTTTTTGAAGATGCCGTAATCGTTCATACGGGTGGAGTACTGCAGCAGGTGGATGGTAGTGGGATTAAAAAGGTGGAATTCACCCTTGCGTTTCCACTGGTACACGCCGCCGGTGCTGAGACGCTGTACCGGCGTTTCTTTCCGGCCGTAACCGGTCCAGTGTTTCGCCAGCGTTTCCTGCGCGAGCTGGTCGAGGCCCATGCCCTGTATGCGGGATACCGCGCCGGTGAAATATTTGTCCACCACGGTTTTGTTGATGCCGAGTATCTCGAAGATCTGCGCGCCCTGGTAAGATTGCAGGGTGGAGATGCCCATCTTGGAAAACACTTTGAAGAGGCCTTCGCAGACGGCTTTGATATAGTTCTTCTTCAGTTTGTCTACGTCGAGGTCCGTTTGCAGCTTGCCTTTGAGACGCATGTCGCGGATGGTGCTGAGCGCCAGGTAAGGGTTGATGGCGGTAGCGCCGAACCCGAGCAGGCAGGCGAAGTGATGCACTTCCCACACGTCGCCGGCTTCCACCACCAGACCGACCTGACCGCGGTAACCTTTGCGGATGAGGTGGTGGTGTACGGCCGAAAGCGCCAGCAGGGAAGGGATGGCGGCATGTTCGGAGTCGATCGCCCTGTCCGACAGGATGATCACTTCGAAGCCGTCTTCCACCGCGTCCACCGCGTAACGGCAGAGGCGCGCGAGACCTTTTTCAAGCGAGCCGGGTTTGCCGTCCGCTTTGAAATAAGTATGCAGGGTCTTTGCCTGGAAGATGCCGGTATCCACGCTGCGGATCTTCTCGAGGTCGTAATTGTTCACGACCGGGTGCGGCAGCGCCACGCTGTGGCAGTGCAG
>CBINIO010000462.1:0-3806 GCA_966250725.1 uncultured Chitinophaga sp. | reverse complement strand
GCCTACTTCGTAGAACAGTCCGTGCACGTTGTTGGGCGTGTGAATGTCCTGCTCCTCGATGGATTCCGCCTTGTAGGTATGTTTGTAAGTCAGTTTGAATGCGTCGTCGATGAGCTTGTCCAGCGCGTTTTTCCGGCCGATCTCTTTATAGCTCATATAGATCTTGCCTTTCAGCTGCGGGATGTCCACGTTGATCCACCAGGGGTTTTCGGCCTTCTGGTCGAAGAACAGCGTGTCTTTCACGATGTTGGCGTACACCGGGTACTCGAAGGTATAAGGGTAGCCGGGCTCGTCGAACACGCGGTATTCTTTCTCCGGCAGGTCGATGCGGAAGTAGCCGCGCGGCTTGGGCGTATAGCCTCTTTGCCCGCAGGAAGCGGCGAACAGCGGCAGCAGGGCTGCCAGTAAAATATAGCGGAAATTTTTCACGGCCGGTTCATTCAGTTTCAATTCCGGATTTAATGCTCACCTGTACTTTCTGGATGCGCATTTTGGTGACTTCGAGCACGGTGAAATCGAAATTCCCGAAGCTGATCACGCTGTTCTCTTCCGGGAATTTGCCCGAAAGCTCCAGTATCAGCCCGCCGATGGAATCGCTTTCCCCTTTCACGGTCTCAAAGGTGTCCGGCGCGATGTTGAGGATGCGGCAAACGTCGTTCAGCATGGTTTTGCCTTCGAATACGTAGGTATGTTCGTTTACTTTGTTGTAGTTGAACTCTTCTTCGTCAAATTCGTCCTTGATATCACCGATCACCTCTTCCATGATGTCTTCCAGCGTCACGATGCCCGAGGTGCCGCCAAACTCGTCCACCACCACGGCAAAATGCATATGCCGCGTCTGGAACTCGTTCAGCAGGTCTTCTATAAGTTTATGCTCATGCACGAAAAAAGGCTGGCGCAGCACTTCGTGCCATTCGAAGCCGTCGCCTTTGTCCAGGTGCTGCAGAAGGTCCTTGGTATGCACCACCCCCACGATCGTGTCCAGGTTGCCTTTGTACACGGGCAGGCGGGAATAGTGAAGGTCCGCCACCTGGCGCACCACCTCGCTGAACGGCATGTCGAATTCGAGGCCGCTCACGTCCAGGCGGGTGCGCATGATCTGTTTTACGGCGATGTTGCCGAATTTGAGGATGCCGCGCACGATGTTCTTTTCTTCCTGCGAAGCCCCGGGCTCCACGCTCATTTCGATCACTTCGTCAATTTCGTGGTATGTGATGGGGCGCGTGTTGCGGTGGAAAAGACGGGCTTCGATGCCCTCGCTCATGTTCACAAAAAAATCGCTCACCGGCTCCAGCGTGGCGTGGATGATGTGCACGAACCAGGCGAAGTAGGTGGCGAAGCGCATGTTGTTCTGCGTGGCCCATACGCGGGGGAGTATCTGCCCGAAGAACAGCAGCACGAAAGTGATGATGGCGATCCTTACCACGAACGACACCACGGCAAGGTCCTGCAGGGATTCCACCTGGTATATCAGGTAATTGGTGATAAAAATAAAAGCGATGTTGAACAGGATGTTCGCGATCTGCAGGGAAGCCAGCAGGGATTTGGGCTTTTCCAGCAGCCGTGTGATCATTTTACCGGCGTTGCTTTGCCGGGTCTTGAGCACGTTGAGGTCTTTGTAATTGAGGGAAAAAAAAGCCACTTCCGCCCCGGAAACGATAAAAGTGAGCAGCAGCAAAATAAAAATCACCAGCAGGAACACCACGATGTTAAGGTCGGGTGCGTTCGATGCCAGCTCTTGTAACAAAACACTCCTGATCGGTATAATGCTAGCCGGTAGGTAAGCCAAGTTATTATGTATTGGTCAAAAATAATGGGAAAGTAATTCATGTCTTTGGATTGAATCGCTTTCCCGCATGCAAATATAAAGAATGTACCGTTACGGGCGGATGGTCGTAAAGATTTAACGGGATGGCCGCCCTTGTTCAGAAGGGCAGGTCGTCGGCGGGTTCGCTCATGGGTGGAATGTCCATCCCGGCGTAGCCTTCCCCGTGGTGCGGGCCCCCGGAGGAAGAGGTCTGGCCGGCGTTGTGATGGGGTACCGGGTGGTCGCCGTTGTTCACGTCCATCCGTTTGTCCAGCATCACCAGGTTGTCGCCCACCACTTCGGTGGCGAATTTTTTATTGCCCTCCTTGTCTTCCCAGCTGCGGGTGCGGAGGCGTCCTTCGATGTAGACGAGACTGCCTTTATGGAGGTATTTCTGCGCGAGTTCCGCCAGTCCTCTCCAGAGAACGACCGTGTGCCATTCGGTTTGGGAGATCAGTTTGCCGGCCCTGTCTTTGAACGTTTCGGTGGTGGCGAGGGAGAATTTAGCCACTGCAATATTACCTTCCAGGAATTGAACATCGGGGTCTCTGCCAAGATTGCCAATCAGGATTACTTTATTAACACCTCTCATAATTGTAGGTTTTAATTCTGTCCTATTTTAAAAAAATTCATCTCACGGTCAACCTTACTAAAGTTAATGTTTTTTTCCAATCAAGACCCAGAATTTTTACCATTTCCCTTGGCCGGAAAGGCTTACGGGGAAGGCGTGTTTGGGGGATGGTACCAAAGCCGTTCCGGCACGTCGTCTACCGGTTGAGAAAATCGGTGATGATCTTGGGAAAGGCGTAGCGTTCCAGCTGGCCTTCGGGCACGAGCATATAATCCCCGGGAAGGGTGAAGTCGGGGGAAAGGCGGAAGCGGATGAAGCTGGCGTGAATGGTTTGATGGGTGAGCTGCTGCCTGAGCTGTACGCCGGCATCGAGCGCTTTGGGGCCTTCGGGCAGCAGCCGCCGGAAAGCGGCGGTTTCGCGGAGCGCGGCGAGATCGGCCGGGGCGGGCGTTTCCACGAGGGGGAACTCGTGCAGGTTCTGCCAGATGTCCTTGCCCGTGCGTTTGCGTATCCAAACCTTGCCGTCCTGCTCCAGCAGCAAAAAATGGAAATATCTTTTTTTTATGATTAATTTTTTGGATTTTACAGGAACAAGATCGGTTAATCCTTTTTGAAAGGCCTCGCAGCGGGGTGCAAGCGTACAGGTTTTGCAGAGCGGCTGCTGGGGTTTGCAGACGACTGCCCCGAAATCCATAATCGCCTGATTATAAATACCAGCCTGGTTTTTGGGGAGCACATCATGGGCCAGCGAGGTGAACAGTTTTTTGCCCGCGGCAGTATCTACGGGCGTATCTATACCAAAATAACGGGCGAGCACCCGGTACACATTTCCGTCAAGCACAGCGTGGGGAAGGTTATAGGCAAAGGAAGCGATGGCGGCCGCGGTATAGGCGCCCACGCCTTTCAAAGCGGCGATGCCTTCGTAAGTGTCCGGGAATTTGCCGGCGGCGGCGATAGCGCGGGCGGCGGCGAGCATATTTTTGCAGCGGGCGTAATAACCGAGCCCCTGCCAGAGGCGGAACACCTCTTCTTCCGGGGCTTTGGCGAGCTGCTCCACGGTAGGGTAGGCGGCGGTGAAACGTTCGTAATAAGGCCGGCCCTGCTCCACGCGGGTTTGCTGCAGAATGACCTCGGACAACCAGATGAAATAAGGATTTTTTTCGTTCTTCCAGGGCATGGTCCGGTCGTTGTGGGCGCGGTTCCAGGTCAGGATACGGTCAGTAAAAAATCTTTTTGTATCGGTCATTTGCGCAAAATAATTTATATATGTCGATGTTTTTTTATATATTCGCTTTCCCAAAGCCTTTATTAGTGCTGAATTGCAGTGATTTAGGCATTGGCGGGTACGCAAATAAACGTATTTTTAGAACGCGGTATCCATAATAAAAAAAGATAAATTTTATTTGCTTGAAAATTCATCAATTAAAT
>CBINIO010000461.1:0-3815 GCA_966250725.1 uncultured Chitinophaga sp. | reverse complement strand
GCCGGGCGATGGTGCCGTTATCCGCGGTGTCCAGCGTGATGCGCCGGCCATCGGCCAGTATCAGCACGGCTTTGTTGCCGCCGGGGAGTACCTGGCTCGCGTCCTGCGGCAGCTGTACGTGCAGCTGCCTGTCCGGTGTGGAAGGGTAATAAAAAATGAACGCCACGGCGGCTATCAATGCGGCTGCGGCGGCATATGGAATATACCGGCGGACCGGCCTGGTCTTTTTTGAGGAGAGGGACGGCTTCTTTGCAAGAATTGCCTTGCGTACGGCGTCACGGCGCGCGGGATCTGAAAGCCCGTGCAGCTGCCTGTTTTCCAGCAAACCATCGATGGCGGCCAGCCATTGCCGGCGCATGCTTTCATCTTCCAGGGATTGCAGCACCCGTTCGGCCTCTTCCCGGCTTACGTCCTCGCTGAGGAACCTGTCCAGCAATGCATCGAAGGATTTTTGGTCCATAACGTGATAAAGTTATACCGCCGGGCATACAGAGCCCGGACACTCTAAAGACGCGCAACATGCCTGGAGGGAGGTGCCGGTTTTGAAAAAAATTTGCGGGATGCGGGTAAATGTTTGCTGGTAGCGGATCAGCGGGGGGAAAATAATTCAGGAATAAAGCAAGATGGAGCCTGCCGTGTCGCGGATCAGGAAAGGAAAATAATTCAGGTAATGAAACGCGATGGAGCCTGCCTCGTCGCGGACGAGGAAAGGAAAAAAATTCAGGTAATGAAACGCGATGGAGCCTGCCGTGTCGCGGACCAGGAAAGGAAAAAAATTCAGGAATGCAACAAAATAACGGCCCAGATAAACCAGTGCGCGCCGGAAGGATGGTTGGCGAGCGCCTTGCGCAGGCTGGCGATGGCCTGCACGATATAACTTTTGATGGTGATACGCGAAACGCCCATGGTAACGGCGATTTCCTCATGCTGCATGCCTTCGTAACGGCTGAGCCGGAATGCCCGCTGCTGCTGGGGCGGCAGCAGCCTGATCGCCTGCTGGATCATGCGGTCCAGCTCGCGCAGCTCCGCCTTCTCGTCCACCCGCTCCGCGCCTTCTTCCCTGAAACAGGAAAGGATATATTGACGGTATGCGTCCTGCGAAGCCAGCTTCCGGAAACGCGAATAGATCATGTTGCGCGCGGCGATAAACAGGAAATTCTCCAGCCTGTTCATCTCCGCCAGCGAAGCCCGTTTCTCCCAGAGCATGGTGAATACGTCCTGCGCAATGTCTTCAGCCACGGAAGCGGATTTAGTCAATAATACGGCGGTGGAAAAAACCGCGTCCCAATGCCGTTCGAAAATCACCTGGAAGGCATGTTCGTCTCCCTCCGCAAGCAGGCGCAGCAACTCCTTTTCGCTATGTGGAATATTGAGCATGAACAACGAGACGGGATAAAACGGTTAAATGATTCTGGTATGCGTGGAACTAAAAGTAGTAAAAATTCGGAACACCGTTATCATTCGCAAAAAAAAGTCATCCCCCATTGGCCGGGTAACAATTATTTGTATTATTGTTTCTCAAACCTTCCCTATGAGCTTTATCAACAGGTTATTCGGCAGGCGGCATAAAACGGAAATCTTTACCCGTACGGATTTCTGGAAGTGGTTCGCCCGCCATGACCGGGAATTTTACAAAGTGCTCAGCAAGGGAGCCGACATCGACGGCCGTTTTATGGACAAGGTGATCCCGAAGCTCCATCGGCTCAACGAACATTTTTATTGTCTCGCCGGGAAATACGACGAACGGAACGTGGAAATGGTGGTATCGGCGGAAGGCGATATCAAATCTTTCGTATTCGTGGAAGACCTGATCGCCGCGGCCCCTGCCCTTCCCGGCTGGAAATTCACCGCGCTCAAACCCGGGCTCGGCTTCTCCGAGATCAGGATCGGCATGAACGGTTACGAGTTCAGCAGCGGCAACATCAGCTTTTACAGCAACGAGAGCGCGGAGTACCCGGATGAGATCGACATCACTTTCGTACATGCCGATTATACCGAAGAAAACCAGAAAGAGATCGGCAACGGCATCATGATATTCCTTGAAAACGCGCTGGGAGAGCTGGATACCGCCACCCTGATAGACAATATCCAGTTCGGCGCCGCCAACGGCCACGAGCTGATCCCGCTCGAAAAACTGGAAGATTTCCTCCGCTGGCGTGAGAAAGAATTCGTGGAAAAATACAAAGGCACGCGCAGCAACAGCGACAACGACCTGTATTCCATCGTGGAAGGCCGCAACAGCTATAATATGCCGATGATCGCCTGCATCAATTCGGAGCTGCTCGAATGGGACGCCAAGCCCTCCCACCCCTGGATGCTGGTGGTGGAGCATGCATTCGATGCGGACGGCAACGGCATGCCTCCGGCGGAAATGCACGAGCTGCTCGGCGATTTTGAGGACGAATTGCTGGCGGGCCTGTACGAGAAAAAAGGGCATCTTTATCTCGGTCACAGCACGGAGAACGGCTCCCGTTTTATTTATATCGCCTGCCGCGAGTTCCGGGAAATTTCCCGGCAAACGGCGGCCTATCTTGAGCATTACCCGCTCGCGCATGATGTGCAGTACCGTATTTACAAAGACAAATACTGGATGACGATGGAAAAGTTCATCCCCGCACCCTGACCGCAGGATTGTTTTGCACCGTTCAAATTTCCCCTCTATAAAGTCGCATTCGGCCCTTCTGCATTCTAAATATTCACCCTATTTTTGATCTGCATTCAACCTAAACCATTTTTATATGAAAAACAGCATCCTGCAACTTCAACCGCTCAGCACCGACCTTGCGGCGCTCCTGTTAAGACTTATTTTCGGCGGCCTGTTTATTTACCATGGCTGGGGCAAATTGTCCAATTACGAATTAATGCTCACCATGTTCCAGGATATTATCGGCATCGGTATTAAGCCGACGGTAATACTGGTGATATTCGCGGAATTTTTCTGCGGCATATTCGTATTGTTGGGTTTCTTTACGCGGCTGAGCGTTATCCCGATTATGATCACGATGATCGTGGCATATTTTGTGGCGCACGGCAAAGATCCTTTCGAGGTGAAAGAGCTCCCGTTCGCGTTCCTGCTGCTTTCCATCGTGGTGTTCGTGCTTGGCAGCGGAAGGTATTCGCTGGATGCGGCTTTCCGGAAAAGAGGATGATCGTTTTACGGTAATAGAAAGAGTTTTACGGTAAATAGAAAGAGCGGTGAATTGTTGCCGCTCTTTTTGTTTTTAAAAAAGCAGCAGTTGGGTAAGTCTTTCCGGCGGCGGCAGACCTTGCCGAAAACCGTTTCGCCGCGTCTCAAAAAGTACAGGCTGAGGAATTTCCGCAGGCTCTTTTTTCCCTCCGCTGTCCTTTAAAAAAGCACCAGCTGCGTCCCCTTCTTGCCTTTTGGCGGCCGCGCTTTGCCAAAGACCGTTCTGCCGCCGTACAGGTACGATTCGTCCCGTTCCTTTTGCACCAGCTCGTCAAACCGGTCATTCGGCACAAAATCCTTTTCTGCTTTCTCCGCCAGGCTGTGCAATGATCTGATCGCTTCCTGCTTTTCGGTATGGCCGAGCCGCGCTTTGTGCACGGCGGTTTGCAGCGTGGCGATGGTTTCGTCGTATACCCTGACGGGAACGGGAAAAGGATGCCCGTCCTTCCCGCCATGCGCGAACGCAAAACGCGCGGGATCGTTGAACCGGCGGGGCGTGCCGTGGATCACCTCGCTCACCAGCGCCAGCGATTGTATCGTGCGCGGCCCGGCCCCCTGCAATAACAGCAGTTCTTCAAAATTCCCCACAGATTGTTCGTGCGCCATCCAGAGCACGGCGCCAAGTCTT
>CBINIO010000460.1:0-3841 GCA_966250725.1 uncultured Chitinophaga sp. | reverse complement strand
TGTAGGATAATAACTGCCGATTTGATTCTTATTAAAAAGTTAAGAGAAATTTGTAGAAATGGGCAAAAAAAATGATTTTTCATTCACCCTTTTTGGTTAAAAATGACATCCTTGTTTTCTGCCCGGAAACACTACCTTCGCTTACTGAATATAACGATTTTTGCGGCCTTGATCCAAATTTTCCTGCAATTCACCCTTTCATAGTGCAATTGCATCTTTTATTATAGACTCAACAATTCATGGAAGATAATATCCATATTCGACTATTGATCATACGCGAAATTCTCGGCCGTCTCACTCCGGAAGAAAAAGGCGAATTGGAAACCATGCTCGCCTCCGACCCTAAGGTCGCGCATCTTCGCCATGAGCTTAGCGCCATTCCAAAGGAAGAGCTGGAAGAGCTGCTGCAATCCTTCAACCCGGACATCGGTTTTGCAGACGTATATGACCGGGCGGCGGCTATGCGCAGCACGCATAGGAAAACGGTCATTCGTCGTATTCTTACCCTCGCGGCCGCGGCCGTCATTGCTGCCATCGCGGTCTTTGTCCTTATCCCCGAAAACCAACCCGCTCAACTGGCACAGCACCCAACGCAGGGCAGTGCCTCTCTCATATTGGACAATGGCAGCGTCGTTGTCCTGAAAGATACTGGCCTTCAAACCCATTCCGCCTTCCAAAATAATAACCGGGTACTGGAACTGGGCTCCGATAAAAAAGCGGACCAGGGCTGGAGCACACTGGTAGTACCGGCTAAGCTCGACTACCAGGTAAAACTTGAAGATGGCAGCAGCATATGGCTCAACAGTAAAAGCCGCCTCCGCTTCCGGTTTTCTTACGAAAAGAACATGCGTGAAGTATACCTGGAAGACGGTGAAGCATTTTTCCAGGTATCCGCCAGCACGGAAAACCCCTTTATCGTACACACACCGCAAGGAAAAGTACAGGTGCTCGGCACAGAGTTTAACGTAAACGCATATACGAATAATAAGGTCGTGACTTCTCTGGTAAAAGGCAAAGTAGCCATTCAGTCCGGAATAGACAGGATCGAGCTGAAACCGGGCAACGAGGCGATCGTAAACGCCGGCGAACCGATCCAGGTAGAAACATTCGACGTACGCCGCACGCTCGGGTGGCGCCAGGGCATACACTTCTTCGAAAATGCGAGCGTAGCCTCTGTCGCAGTCATGCTTGAAAGATGGTTCGATACACCCCTGATAATAGATAATCCCGAAGTTGCCAAAGTGAATCTTTGGGGCCAGCTTAACCGGAATGAACCCCTCCAGGTGTTCATTGACCAGATAAACCTTACCGGCGATGTAAATTTTTATTGGGAAAAAGGGGCGCTACATTGCCGTTAAATGGGCATTTGATTGAAACTCGCTCATATTGACAGTTTTATTTTCAGATTTTTTCCTTTACTTTGTTAAAAGTTGTAAAATTTCCATTTGTAGTAATTGCGCACCCGGTTTTCCAACCGGGTTTTTTTATGCCCGGAATTCAGTAAATTCATAGCGTAATTAACCCCAACCCCAATGCAACAAACGCGAACCCGGGCCGCAGCACCTCCTGGTAAAACTTCCGCATTTTTTCCATCACAGGGAAAGGGAAATTTTTTTACGCCCGCACCGCCAGTGATACAACGCGCGCCTACCAGCGACTGCACCGAACCTGAAAGGGAAATGGTGGACGAAGCGGTAACCGAAGCTTTCACATCGATCACGCGCGCCATCAATATCATGGACACGGTGCCGATGCCCGGCACGGTGAACGACGCGTTGTTCCTCGCTTTCAGGGATACCAGCGAAGCTACCCGCAATACCGTGCGCCAGCGGCTCGGCACTATCCGCGACCATATGCGCACTGCCACTTACCAGTGCGCCAGCTCTGGCGAAGAAGGCTTCGACGGCTGCACCAGCCGGAGCGGGCGGCCGCGGAATGCATATGTGTCGCATACGGACGATGGCAGCCGCCGCGTTTTTATCGGCAACATCATGCTGTGTCTTCCCGCGTTTTCCGATAACCCGCTGGCGGAGCAGGCGGGCACCATCATTCATGAGCTGGCGCATTATTACCTCGGGGTGGACGATACGGGATATTTTCGCGCGGATTGCGGGGAGACGGAACGGCCGGCGGCGGCCAGGGACGAGTCGCACGAAGATTCGGGAACGGAGGGCGACGCGCCGGCCACACGGTTGTTCAACGCGGACAGCTACTCCTGTTTCGTGCATTTCCTGGCGGTAATGCCCGCTTCGGATATGACGGCGCGCGCGGCGGGTTTCCGCGGTGAAAGCCTTTCCATCGGCTCACCGGACGGCGCCACCATCCATGACGAAACGACGGTTGAGCAGGAACCCATTTTCAATATCGACGGCATACCGGGCATGGAAGGCCACCGCTTTCACGCGAGCGGCATGCGTTTCCGCTGGGTGCTGCATGCGGACGGCATCGATTTTAAAATGATGTCGCGGCACGCGCCCGCATCGTCGCACCTGTTTCACAGGGAGCATACGCAGGCGTTCGTAAGCCGCACGGTCCGCAGCATTCTCGCGAGCAGAAGGGTTACATCGGGTGAAGTGGTGTGCAGGATCATGCTGCCGCCGCAGAACATCGCGGGCAATACCGATGCGGTCGTGATCGAAAAGCGGCTGCCGGTAACCATTGCGCGGGGCATGGACCCGTTCAACGCGCCCATCTTCTAGTGTGGAATTACTTCCCCGCCATAATATTACCGCTTGCCGGAAACCGCTGCTGGCAACGTTTTGGCATTCCGGCACAGATTATGGACTTAACCGGTGAAAAAGGAACACTATGAAAAATGCGATGCTTTTCCTCCTGGCGGCACTGACCGTTATGCTCAGCAGCTGCGAACTGGTAGAAGGTATTTTTAAAGCCGGCGTATGGACGGGGCTGCTGCTCGTGGCGGCGGTGCTGGGCCTGATCATCTGGCTCATCTCCCGCGGCAAGCGCGATTAGCCCTGGTGCGTGATCTCCTTGAACGAGCGGCCGAATTCCTGGCCGTAACTTTCCTTGTATTCTTTTGCGAATTTCTGGTAAGCCTCCTGCGCGATACCATGCCTGCCGAGTATCACAAGACTGCGGCAGCGGTACGAAAGCGCTTCTTCGTTCAGCGCGTCGAACTGGAAGATGGCATGCGTGAGACGCAGCACCAGCTCGGCCTCCGCATGAAGGTCGGCAGTGGAAATATATTGCAGGAAGAGGTCGATCACCTGCCCTGAAATGTCTGATTTGATATCGTCCAGCCACTCGTATTGCACGGTTTTGAGGAAGGCGCCGCGGTTCACGACGGCGAGCAGTTCCTGTATAAAGGGGCGGGAAGACGCGTTCTTCTGCGCGCAGAGCTGCGCGAAATGCGCGTAGTCCAGTTTCACGGACTGGTTCAGCACTTCCAGCTTCCATTTCCCCGATTCCTTCCCGATATGCCATTCCCCCGCCTTTTCCAGGATGGCCTTCAGCTTCACGATGTTCACCGAGTAGTTGTTGCGCGCGTCTTTCTGCGGCTTGTCGTTCCAGAGGATGTCAAACAGCTGTTCGGACGAAATGCCTTTGCCGTCCTTATACGTATGGATCAGCACCAGCAGGAACAGTTCCTTCAGCAGCGGCGTAAACAGTTTGGTGATGTCGTTCCCTTCCTTGTCGAATGCTTCGAACTGCCCGAAAAGGAATACCGCCGAGCGCTCCGGCTCTTCCTGCACCGGTTCCGACTGCGATGCATGCGCGACCGTTTCAGGCGTTGCCGCGGGCGCTGTTTTTTTACCGCCTTTGCGGCGGGCCAGCACGAACAGCACCAGCCCGAACAGGATGATACCGGGCAGGGCAAGCC
>CBINIO010000459.1:0-3843 GCA_966250725.1 uncultured Chitinophaga sp. | reverse complement strand
AGCGGCAAAAATGGCGAGAAAGCCGATAAATACCAGCGCGAGGTACATCCCGAAAACGGGCCAGTCGATGCCTGCTGTAAGTTTCGCTTGTGGGCGGTTCATGTATATCAGTTTGCGATGATCTTTCTCAATATTTCGTTTTTCTGTATGGCGTTGTAGCTCGAACCGTTCAGCGAATCCAGCTTGGATTTGTTGCGCAGCCTGTCGCTCATGGTCACGGATTCCATCATTTTCTGAAGGATGGGCTTGCGTTTTGCGGAAATCGTATCGGTCAGGTATTTTTCCATCAGGATGCTGGCGATCGGCACCGCATAAGTGGAGCCGTAACCCGCGTTCTCGATAATTACCGCGATGGCGATCTTCGGATTGTCCTTTGGCGCAAAGGCCACGAATATGGAGTGGTTGGGCTGTTTCGTCCAAACGCCGTCCACCGTTGCGTAGTTTTCGGCGGTGCCCGTTTTGCCGCATACCGCGATCCCGTCTATCTGCGCCCCCCGGGCCGTACCGCCTTTCACCACGTCCTCCATGCCAAGGATCACGGAATTGTACGCCTCGTTGGATATGTGCGAAGCTACGGTATGCTTTTCTTTATACCGTTTGAGCCGGTCGGAATTGTCGTTGTCGATGCTTTCCACCAGGTGCGGAACGTAATAGTAGCCGCGGTTGGCGATGATGCACATAGCGTTCGCCATTTGAAGCGGCGTTACGTCCAGCATCCCCTGCCCCATGCCCACATATACTTCCGAGCAGGAATTCCAGCGCCCGTTGTAACGGTAGTTCATATTCGCGGTGTCGGGTATCGTTCCCGCTTTCTCCGAGGGCAGGTCGACGCCCAGCCGGTGCCCGAAACCCATCGTGGTGAGGTAGTTCGTCCATTTGATCTGCCCGTTCACCGTGCCGCCCCAGCGCCGGTCGTCTACCGACAGCCGGTAAAGATGCATAAAGTAGGCGTTGCAGGAATTGGCCATCGCCAGGCGGAGATTGGCCGCGTGACCGGGATTGCTGTGCGTGCAGCCGATGAAGCGGCCGCAGAGGCCGTAACCGCCGCGGCAGGGGAAGCCGAATTCCGGCGTCACCACCCCTTCGTCCAGCGCTATCAGCCCCGTAATGGGCTTGAAGGTGGAGCCCGGCGGGTATCCCGCCTGCACCGCGCGGTTGAAGAAAGGTTTGGTGGTATCGAGATAAAGTTTGCCGTAGTTCTTCGAGCGGTAGGAGCCTGAAAGCAGGTTCGGGTCGAAGGTGGGGCCGCTCACCATCGTGAGTATGCCGCCGGTAGAAGGATCGATGGCTATGATGGAGCCGATCTTTCCTTTCATCATCGCCTCGCCCAATACCTGCAGCTCGATGTCCAGCGCCAGCCGCAGGTTTTTGCCGGCGACGGCCGCCGTGTCGAACTCGCCGTTTTCCAGCGGGCCCTGCGGGCGGTTCAGGTTGTCTTTCACGAGGTACTGGATGCCTCGTTTCCCCATCAGCACGTCTTCATAAATGCTTTCCAGACCCGTGCGGCCGATATAGTCGCCCGCCTGGTAAGCGCTGTACCGGCCGGAAGTATCTTCCAGCATGCGCGGCGTTACCTCGCTGATATAACCGAATATATGCGCGCCCACACCGTACGGGTAAGAGCGTACGGGCCGCAGCACCAGCTCGAAGCCGGGCGGGAACATGTACATGCTTTCCTGCAATTTGCCGTATACTTCGGGCGTGAGCAGGCTGGCGAAAACGGAGGGCCTCACCGGGCCTTCCCTCATTCTTGCGGTATGGATGCGTTTGATGAATTCTTCACGGGTGATGGACAGAATTTCGCAGAGGTACGCCGTATCAATGTTCTTCACGCTGCGCGGGGTCACCAGCAGGTCGTATATCGCTTCGTTGCGCATCACGCTGCGGCCTTTGCGGTCGTAAATAATGCCCCTGCTGGGATAGATCACCTTGCGCAGGTGCGCGTTGGCGTCCGCCAGCTTGGAATACTTGGTTTCCACTACCTGCAGATAAAACAGCCTTGACACGATGAGGGCCACCATGCCGAGGAAGATCAACTGGATTACTCTTTTTCTGGGCTGATTAAAAACAGACATGCAGGTACCGTGTTAAAAAAATTTTATGCTCCGTATTACTTCCTGCTGAAAAACAACAGCTCATAGATCAAAATGAGGAACAGGCTGGTTGCTGTGCTCAGCAATATCTTCATCAACAGGTATAAGGGATCGGAAAAACTGAAAACAGACAAACAAAAATAAACAATGTGATGCAACAGCACGAGCACGGATACATAAATGGCGAATTGCGAAGTGCCCATGCTGGTGACGGAAGGCGTGCGCTGCGTGCCTTCAAAGCCGCCCTGGGGCGAAAGGATGTTGAGGATGAACGGGCGGAGATAAGCGATGAACACGCAGGCCGCCGCATGAATGCCCATCTTGTCCGTGAGCATGTCGAGCGTGAGGCCGAGCAGGAAACCCAGCAGCTGCAGGGCGGGGCGCGGCAGGTTAAAAGGAAGCAGCAGGATGAAGAGCATGTACAGGTACGGCACTACCATTTGGTGAACCACTATCCTGTCCAGCACCAGCACCTGGAACAGGATCAATAATATGAACCGGATGATATTTTTTAACAGTACGCTCATTTGAACAGGTTGCGTGTCGAATCTTCCAGCCTGATCTGCTCGTCGCGCAGCAGGTTCTCGATCACATACACATATTGCAGGTTGTAAAAGTTGGTGGCAAGTTTTACGCGGATGTTGTACGAGGTGCTGGACTGGTCGGCCAGCACGAAGGTATCTACATATCCCACGGGCAGGTCTTCGGGGAACACGGCGGAATAGCCGCTGGTAACGATGGTGTCCCCTTTGTGCAGTTTGGCGCTGCGGGGCACGTCCTTCATCACTACGTAGCTCGGGTCGCGGCCGTCCCAGCTAACGGTGCCCGTTTCGCCGGAATTGCGCAGCCGCGCGCTGATGCTGAAGTTGGAAGTATTGCCGGAGCCGCGGCTTTTGTACAGCAGCGAGATCACCACGGCATAGTTGTCGCTTACGCTGCGCACCACGCCCACTACGCCGTTCGGGCCGATCACGCCCATATTGGGGCGCACGCCGTCCTTGCTGCCGCGGCGCAGCGTAATGGTGTTGATCTCCTGGTTCACGGAATTGTTGATCACTTTGGCGCCGCGGTAAAGGAACTTGCGCACCTGGCTGCTGAGCAGCCTGCGGGCGGAATCGTTGCTGAACCTGCGGAGCGTGTCGAATTTGATGACGGCGGAAGAATCCCTGACGTCAAAGCTGGTGCCGAGCTCGTTGTGCAGGCGCTGGTTTTCCGCCACAAGGCTGTCGTTGGTAGCCTTGAGATGGAAATAATACTGCACGTCGTTGTACTTCGTATACAGTTTGCCGCTGACGCTGTTGGCGGAGTTGAGGTACACTGCGCGCTGGTGGTTGTTGGTCCTGAATACGAAAATAATGCAGATCACTTCCAGCAGCAGAAACAGAAAGAAGTTAAAATACCGCCTTAAGAAAATGATCAGATTGCGCACTGGATACGAGTCTAAGGATTCCGGATTTCACCCCTGCCGGGGCGTAAAATAAATTTATTGCATCAGGAAAGGATACTTGCCGATATGTTTCAGGGCAATGCCGGTGCCTCTTACCACGGCGCGCAGCGGATCGTCCGCAACGTGCACGGGCAGCTTGATCTTCTGGCTGAGCCGTTTGTCCAGCCCGCGCAGCAGGGCGCCGCCGCCGGTGAGGTAAAGACCGCGGCGGTAGATGTCCGCAGCCAGCTCGGGCGGGGTGGTTTCCAGCGCCTTCAGGATGGCTTCTTCGATCTTGAAGATGGATTTATCGAGCGCTTCGGC
>CBINIO010000458.1:0-3858 GCA_966250725.1 uncultured Chitinophaga sp. | reverse complement strand
CCATGTGTTCGGATTTTCTGTAGATCAATATAGGGAACTATTCTTCTTTCAGCAAGGTCTTGGCTTCCTTGACGGAGCTGGTCATGAGATCGTGCACGTCGGTGATCTTCTTTTTTTCCGCCTCGAGATAGGCTTTTTTCTCGGCGGCGGTCTTGCCGGTCATTTCGAGATCGAAAGCGTGCATCCAGTCGTTCATCGCGGTGTTGGCGCTGTCCAGCAACCGGCCGGCGGCGGCATAAGCGGTGGTGTCCGCTTTTTTCGCGGCAAGACTGTCCTTTACTTCTCCCACGCGGGCCGTGAGCCTGCGGATGGCCATCATCTGGCTCATGCCTTCGTCGTGAATGCCGATCACCACGTTGGTAAGGGAATCAACTTCCAAAGAGTCCTTCATGGCGGCGCTGTTGCCCGCGCTGTTGCCGCCCTGGCAGGCGGAAAGGGCCATCACTGCTGCTACCGGCAGGATGCGTACGAATAATTGCTGCATGGTGAATGATTTTATGGGTGAAATTACAATGCGCTTAACGGGAACGATTCTTTGAGCCGGATGCCTTTTTCGGTGCCGTGCAGGATGCCGCATTCGGTGACCGGGTCATGCTCGAAGAACAGTACGTATTGCCGCTCGTTGGCCTCGATGAGAAAACGTTTTTTTTCTTCGAGCGTGGTGAGCGGGAACATGTCGTAGGCCATCACGTATGGCAGCGGGATGTGTCCCGCGGATGGCAGCAGGTCGGCCATGTACACGATGGTGCGGCCGTGGTAACGGATCTCGGGCAGCATCATCGCGTCGGTATGCCCAAAGGCGAAACGGATGCGGATGTGATCGGTGAACGATACGCCGTCCTGCTGCTCTATGAATTTTAATTGCCCGCTTTGCTGTATGGGCAGGATGTTTTCTTTGAGGAAAGACGCCTTTTCGCGGTCGTTGGGATTGACGGCCCATTTCCAGTGCGCCTCGTTGCTCCAGTAGACGGCGTTTTTGAACGAAGGGACCAGCTTGTCGCCCTGCCGCTCGATGCTGCCGCCGCAGTGATCGAAGTGCAGGTGGGTGAGGAATACGTCGGTGATATCGTCGCGGTGGTAGCCGAGGGCTTTCAGCGATTTGTCCAGCGTATCGTCGCCGTGGAGATAATAATGGCTGAAGAACTTTTCGTCCTGTTTGTCGCCGATGCCGTTGTCTACGAGAATGAGGCGGTTGCCGTCCTCGATCAGCAGGCAGCGCATGGCCCAGGTGCACATATTATTGTCGTCCGGCGGGTTCAGCTTCTGCCAGATGGTTTTGGGCACTACGCCGAACATGGCGCCGCCGTCCAGTTTAAAGAGGCCGGTGTTGATGGTGTGTAATTGCATCCGTTCAAATTTTTCCCCGCGGCGTTCACGCCCTGTTTTCGAGCGCGGCGGCCTGCGGCTTTCCGTTTGCTAATCTACGTTGTTTCTGCTTCGCAGAAAAAAGCCAGATGAGGCCGATGGTGAAAAAGCCGATCAGCACCAGCACGGAAGTGCGCATGTTGTTGGTCATGTGCTCGATGTAACCGAAGCTGAACACGCCGATGGCGATCGCCATTTTTTCGGTGACGTCGTAATAGGAGAAAAACGAGGCCGTATCGCGGGTTTCGGGGAGCAGCTTGGCGTAGGTGGAGCGGCTCAGCGACTGGATGCCGCCCATGACGAGGCCCACGGCCATCGCGAGGATATAGAACTGCGTTTCGGTCGTAATGTAATACGCGTTGATGCATACGCCGATCCACAGCAGCACGGTGGCGATCAGCACTTTGAAGTTGCCGAAGCGGCCGGAAAGCCGCGCCATGCCCCATGCGCCGGCGATAGCCACGAGCTGTATCAGCACCACGCAGACAATAAGATTGGTGGATTCCATCTTCAGCTCCACCGAAGCGAAAATAACGGCCACCATCATCACGGTCTGCACGCCCATGCTGTAGAAGAAAAACGCGCGGAGGAACCTTTTCAGCACGGGCATGGTGCGTACCTGGGCGTATACTTTTTTCAGCTCGATAAAGCCGTCTTTGAACACGCTGGCGGTATGCTCGCTGATGGCGGGTTTGGAAGCGGGAAGGCGTTTGAACGTGACCTGCGCGAAACCGAACCACCAGATGCCGACCAGCAGGAAAGTGATCTGCACGGCCATTCCTTCCGTTACGCCCAGCGCGGCATGAAACGTTACCAGCGCAAAACCGGCCAGCTGCATCAGCACGCTGCCGAGGTAGCCGAAGGAGAAACCGCGCGCGCTCACCCGGTCCTGGAACTCGGGCGCCACGATCTCGGGGAGATAGGAGTTGTAGAACACCAGTCCTCCCCAAAAGCCGATAGCCGCCAGCATTACGGGCAGCATGGACAGCTCCAGCGGGAGCCAGGGGAAAAAGAACAGCGTGGCGCAGGCAAGCGAGCCGAGATAACAGAAGAAGCGCAGGAAATTCTTTTTATTCCCTCTCGTATCCGCGATGGACGAGAGGATGGGCAGGCTGAGCGCAATAATGAAGTAGGCGGCGGAGAGCACATAATCGTACAGCACGGAGTTCTTCAGCGTGCCGCCGAAGAACTGCACATCGTCCCCGTTGAATTTTGCGCGGGTGGTGCCGAGATAAAAAATAGGGAAGAACGTGGTCGTAATAACAAGGTTATACACGGAATTGGCCCAGTCGTACATGGCCCAGCCATTCACTACTTTCTTGTTTGGAATGCTCATAGGGAATTTTTGATATTCACATGAATGAATAAATGTACTACTTATAATCGCTGATCTGTATGCGTTCCTTGCAAAACCCGTATTCCGCTTCGTCGTTGGAGCTTACGATCACGAGCCGGTTGCCGCAGTGATCGCGTATCAGCTGCTGGTACAGCGCGATGCCGGGCGCGTCGAGGTTGGTGCAGGGCTCGTCGAGGAGCAGCACCGGTACGTCTGAAAATATGGCGAGCGCGAGGCGGGCGCGCTGTTTCATGCCGGAGGAAAAATTGCGCACCTGCTTGCGCCAGGCTTTATCCAGCCCCACGAGGCCGGCAATATCGCGGCCGGTGAAGCCGGGCAGGAAAGATTTGAAATGAAGATGGAAATCGAAACATTCCTGCAGGGTAAATTCTTCCACCAGCTCCAGGTAGGGCGCTACGATGGCGCAATGGCGGAAGAACTGGTCCTGCGGGAGCACCTGGTCGTTGAATAAGTATTCCACCTTTCCTTCGCTGAGGTGATGATGGCCGCTTACGATCTGCAGCAAAGTGGATTTGCCGGAGCCGTTGGGCCCGAGGATGGCGTAATGGCCCGTACCGGTAAATGTATGGGTGAAACGACGGAATATCCAGTCGTAGTTGAACCGCTTGCCTACCTGGTTAAGCGAGATCGTCATTCGCCCTGGTGCTGTACCCTCTCATGATGCCGCGGCCGGAATCGCGGATGAAGGAGAGTATCTCGTCCCTTTCGTCCGTGGCCGGGAATTCGGCTTCGATGATGCGGATGGCCTTGGAAATATTGTTGCCTTTTACGAAAAGTATCCGGTAGATGTCGAGGATGTGGTTGATCTTGTCCAGCGAAAAACCGCGGCGTTTGAGACCGATGGAGTTCACGCCCACGTAGGAGAGCGGTTCCCTTGCCGCTTTCACGTAAGGAGGCACGTCTTTCCGCACCAGCGAGCCGCCGGTAACGAAGGCGTGGTTGCCTACCTTGCAGAACTGCTGCACGGCCACCATTCCCGCCAGCACCACGTGATCGCCGATGGTGATATGGCCCGCGAGGGTGGTGTTGTTGGAAAAAACGCAGTTGTTGCCCACGGTACAGTCGTGCGCGATGTGGCTGTAGGCCATGATGAGACAATTGTTGCCGATGGAGGTTTTCCAGCGGTCCTTGGTGCC
>CBINIO010000457.1:0-3859 GCA_966250725.1 uncultured Chitinophaga sp. | reverse complement strand
CTGCGTGCGGATGATGCCAAGCGATTTATAACCGATGATCCTGTTTTCGGGCCGGCCGATACGCGACTCGAAATGACGGTTGCCGCCGGGCGCAAAGGCCGCGATCTCATCATAAATATCCCAGCGGTCTTTTGCATAACCGAGGTTGCCGGTAATGGAATAGTTGATCTTGTTGCCGGCCGCCCTGTCGCGCCATTCGAGCGTCAGCTCGGCGCCTCTCCAGGAGCGGGCCGCGTAGTTTTCCGGCGCGAGGTCCATGCCGTAGTTGTCCGGCAGCTTCACCTGGCGGGAGCCGAGGATGTCGGTCTCTTTGCGGAGGAACACGTCCACCGTACCGTTCAGCCTGCTTTTCAGGACGGAGAAATCGATACCAGCGTTATAGGAGGTGGAGGTGGCCCAGGTGAGGTTCGGGTTGGGCGTGGGACCGGGACGGATAGTGGTGTACAGCCGGTCGCCGAACATGTAAGAACCCGCGTTCACAAAATAATTGCGGTAAGAGAACGGCGTGATGCGCTGGTTGGCTACATTGAGGTCGTTACCCGTGGTGCCGTACGAAGCGCGGATCTTCAGCTCGTCGAAGAAATTGGTGGCGTTGCGGAAAAAGTCCTCTTCGGAAATACGCCATGCGGCGGACACCGAAGGGAAAAAGCCCCAGCGTTTGTTCGAGGGGAAAAGCGTGTTGCCGTCGTAACGGAAAGAGAACTCCGCGATATACCGGCTGTCGTAATTATAGTTCACACGGCCGATCCACGACTGGCGCGCGCCCACTTCTTCCCAGCCGCTCGCGTCGCGGAACTGGCGGTCGGAGGAATAAGCGAACATCTGGTCGAAGTTGTCGACGGGTATCGGGTTTTCCGCCCTTGAAACCGCGCCGTAGCCGCCGTTTTCAGCCTGTTCGAACACCACGAGCGCGTCTATGCCGTGTTTGTTGAAAGTGCGGTTGTAATTCAGGAACCAGTTCAGCTGGTAGCTCCACAACGTAGCGATGCGGTAGTCCATGTACGGCTGGTTCTGGCTGAAGGTAAAGATCACCGTCTTGTCCTCATCCGGCGGCGCGGGAATAAAACGGTTGCCGTTCGGGTCCGCCGGAATAAAGGAATAGGCTTTCTGGTACGTCATGAAACGTTTGCGCATGTAGTCCTGTGCCACGTAGTTGCCCACGACCTTGGTGGTGAGGCCTTTCACGTATTTGTCAAGACTGATATCGATGCCGAGGATCGTGTTCATGTTGCGTTTGCGCAGGTTGATATAACGGTCGCCGATCACCTGGTCGATCACGTTCCACATCTGCCAGCTGCCCATCACCGGCTGCACGGGGTACGGCGTGATGTAATCCGCCGGCTGCCCGTCCGCCGTTAGGTAGAACGGGTATGTTTTGGGCCAGTTGAAGGTTACGCGGTAGATGTCGGACACATCGTATTCGTCGTCGTTCTCCGACCCGCCAAAGGGCCAGAAAAAGCGGTCCTGGTTTTCCTGGAAAGCGGAAATGTTCAGGTTGACCTTTATTGCGTCCGATATTTTGGCGGTGACGTTGGAGCGGAGGTTCACCTTTTTATGTTCCAGGCTTTTGTAGGAACCTTCCTCGCCGCGGTAGCTGAGCAGGGAATAATAGGTAATGCGGTCGGTGCCGCCGCTCACGCTCAGCGAGTGGCGCATGCTCCAGGGGTTTTGCCAGATGAAGTCGTTTACGTTGTAACGTTTGTCCTTGAAATAATCGAACTCGGCCTGGCCGTTCGGCAATGCCGTTCCCTGGAAGGCGGCCACGCGGTTCTGGTAGGTCAGCTCGTCCACCGCGTCCGTTTTGTCGGAATGCAGCGTCATCGTGGGCCGGTTGGTGGTGTAGTTCGTCTGGAAGTTGAACACCGGTTTCTGGCTTACGCCTTTTTTGGTGGTCACGAGCACTACGCCGTTGCCCGCGCGGGAACCGTAAATGGAAGCGGTGGCGGCGTCTTTGAGAAAGCTCATCTGGTCCACCTCCGCCGCTTCGAGCGCGTCGAACGCTTCTTTGTCGCGCACCACCCCATCTATCACGAACAGCGGGTCGCCAAAGGCGCCGCGGATGCGGATGCTGGAGGAAGCGCCCGCCAGGCCGGAGGTATTGGTCACATTCACGCCGGGAGCGCGGCCGGCCAAAGCATTGGAAAGATTGGAAGGCGCAAGGTTCACCAGCTCGCCGGCGTTCACGGGCGTAACGGCGCCGGTGAGGTTCACCTTCTTCTGGGTACCGTACCCTACCACCACCAGCTCGTTCAGCCCTTTCGCCGAAGTGGTGAGCACCACGTCTATACGCGATTGCGTGCCGACGGTGATCTCCTGCGTGTTGTAGCCTACAAAGCTGAATATCAGCACCGCTTTTTCGTCGGGCACGGTGATGGTGTATTCGCCGTTGGCATTGGTAACGGTGCCGCTGCTGGTGCCTTTGAGCGCGATGCTCACGCCGGGCAGACCGGTGCCCGTGCCGTCCGTCACCTTACCGGATATCTTTTTGTCATAAGCCGGCGGGTGCGCGGCGGAAACAAACAGTCCCGCCAGCAGCAGCAGTACGGTGAAGAGGCTACGGAACTCCCATGCCGGGCTGGCAAGCCTTCGGGCCGAAGGCAGCGTTTTTTTTGGTCGAATGAGTAGCATAAGAATTGATTTGTGTTAGGAAAACGATAACTCGATCGATACGGCAATTGCGTATACAGCAGATTTTAGTATGTACAATAATCGGCGGTTGAATGCAGCAACAATAACGCACTCCAAAATGGGCACAACAACTTTATCACTGTTTCCGGGAACTCCTGTTACAGGGAGCCTGCACAAGTATGGATCAACAACACTTTCGGTCTTTCGGCTATGGTCTCCAATTTAGATTTTCCGGTCATACAAACTCCGGTCGTAAAAGTAGTATTCTTATCCGTAAATCCAAAGGTCATTTCCTCCCCACTACCGGGAACTGCGAAACGCGCAGCTTTGTACAGCCGTAAGGGATCAGCGTGACCTCTTCTTCGGGGCCGGGCGCAATGTCGTTCATCATCGCGTAAGGCAGCGGGCCGGCCATTTCGTTGTACAGCTGCCAGGAAGGCACGCGTTTAGCCCTGGTTTTGATCACGACCGGCGCGTTTTGCTGCGTCCAGGGATAAGCGGCCGTTTTACCAGTTTTTTCCACCACGAAATTCTCCTGCATTTTGCCCGCGTTCATGTCGAACAGGCCGTAGTTCCAGGGCGTGGTGGGATGCACTTCGTAATAAAACTCGCCGTATACTTTGGGGTCTTTTTCATTGACGACCTTTTTCACTTCTTCGCCTATTTTCAGCGCATAGGTAAGCGGCCCGCGTTCGATGGAGATGGAATTTTCGTACCAGCGGTTCTTAAAAACATGCATCGGCAATGTCAGCTCCATTACGTCGCCGGTCTTCCATTCCCTTTCGATCTTCACGACCTGGCCGCCCGCGGGACTTTGTATTTCCTCCCCGTTGATCTTCAGGGATGCCTTTTTGCACCAGCCGGGGATGCGCAGGCGGAAGGGGAACGCCAGCGGTTTGCCTTTCATGTCCAGCGTAAACCGTACCGTTTCCCCGAAGGGATAATCCGTTTCTTCCCTGAACCGCACTTCCCTGCCGCTGCGCACTTTTGCCGTTACTTCGCTGGGCGCGTACACCAGCGCGGCAATGCCGTCGTCGGGCGTGGCGTACCAGAGGTTTTGCGTGAACTTCGGCCAGCCCTGGTGCATGTTGGAGGTGCAGCAGGGGTAACCGGTGAGCAGACCGTAACAAACGTCGGTGCCGTTATGGTTCTGATCGAAGTTGCGGATGTGCCGGCTGATCATCACCTGGTTGGCCTGCTGGAAATACTGCCGCGCCGTGTAGTCTTCCGA
>CBINIO010000456.1:0-3863 GCA_966250725.1 uncultured Chitinophaga sp. | reverse complement strand
CTGCGCGCCACGCAAATGTAGCGGCCGTGCAGGATGAGCCAGTGATGGGCGATGTAGATCTTTTCCTTCGGGATCATTTTGATGAGCTGCAGTTCCGTTTGCAGGGGCGTTTTGGCGTTGGTGGTAAGCCCGATGCGCGCCGCCACGCGGAACACGTGCGTGTCAACCGCCATGTTGGGCTGCTGGTGTACCACGCTGGTGATCACATTGGCGGTTTTGCGGCCTACGCCGGGCAGCTTTACGAGCTCGGCCACGGTGTCGGGTATTTCGCCGTTGAAGTCTTCCATGACCATATTCGCCATGCCGATAAGATGTTTCGTTTTATTGTTGGGATAACTGATGCTGCGCACCAGCGGGAACAGCTCGTCGAAAGTGGCTTTGCTGAGCGCGGGGATGTCGGGGTATTTTTCGAAGATGGCGGGAGTGGTCATGTTCACCCGTTTGTCGGTGCATTGGGCGGACAGGATCACTGCTACCAGCAGCTGGTAGACGTTGTCGTAGAGCAGTTCCGTTTCGGCATTGGGGGCATGTTTTTCAAACCAGTCGATCACGAACTGGTAACGTTCCTTTTTGGTCATGCCGCAAAATACTAAAACCGGCGCTCTTCCTCAACGTTCTGCGCGTGGTCGAAGATAGCCAGGAGAGTGGATGGGCGAGGGGAATACTGAACTTTGTTCAGCATCTGCAGCGTCTGCAAATGCAGTTTTTCCTCTTGACGTGCCAATTCGATGTTCTTCTCTTGCATAAGTTTCCCTTCAGGGTCGGTTACAGCACAATTGGGAGTAGAAACAGGGAGTGTAAAATTGCTCATGCGATTGTTTGTTAGTTTAAATGGAAGTTCATTCAGCAACGCCGGTTGCTACGAACGATAACAGTTAAATAACGAAGAATGGCGGGATAGTATTGTCAATTTAAGCTATTTTTTTAAAAAAAGCAATTTTTTAACAATGGGAGCGGGTTGAAAGTCAGGCAGTTAGTCGGCCTTGGGTGGAACGGGTACGATAAACAGGTCTTCATCGTCCTTTTTCATCCGGTATTGTTCCCGGGCGAATTTTTCGAGTTTTTCGGGGCTGGAAAGCAATTCGTACTGGTCTTGCCGTGCCCGGTCTATTTCCTGCCGGTAAAAGGCCTTCTGGTTTTCCAGCTGGTTGACTTCCGAATGCAGTTCGTATTGGTAAAGGATGTTGTGACGGTCGAGGAAGAGAAGCCAGGCGAGGAAGAGCACGGCTGCAACGATGTATTTGTTGCGGAGCCATGCGGGCAGTTTGAATCGCTTCTTCATTTCCATGTTCGCCGGGTTTTTAAGATCAGGGTACCGCATGAACGGTACCCTGAAGAATTTGTATTGACCACTAAAAAATAAACGCCGTTGTGCGGATATTATTTCTTACCAAATTTAATTGAATTTTTCGGATAAAACGCGCTGCTGTCCAGCAGCTCTTCGATGCGGAGCAGCTGGTTGTATTTCGCCATGCGGTCGGTGCGGCTGGCGGAGCCGGTTTTGATCTGGCCGCAGTTCAGCGCCACGGCGAGGTCCGCGATGGTAGTGTCTTCGGTCTCGCCCGAGCGGTGGCTCATGATGGAGGTATAGCCCGCTTTGTGCGCCATGGATACCGCGTTGATGGTTTCGGTAACGGTGCCGATCTGGTTCACTTTCACCAGGATGCTGTTCGCGATCTGCTGGTCGATGCCTTGTTTCAGACGTTTTACATTGGTCACGAACAGGTCGTCGCCTACCAGCTGGCAGGAGCCGCCGATGGATTCGGTCAGTTTTTTCCAGCCGTTCCAGTCGTCTTCGGCCATGCCGTCCTCGATGGAAAGGATGGGATATTTTTTGGTCCATTCCGTCCAGTAGGCGACCATTTCGTCGCTGGAGATCACTTTCTGGGAGGACTTATAGAATTTGTACGTGTTGTCTTTGTCGTTATACATCTCGCTGCTGGCCGCGTCGAGGGCGATGCCGATCTGGCTGCCCGCTTTGTAGCCGGCCGCTTCGATGGCCTGCAGCACGGTTTCGATGGCTTCTTCGTTGCTCTGGATCTCGGGGGCGAAACCGCCTTCGTCGCCTACGTTGGTGCTGTAACCTTTCTTTTTCAGCACGGATTTGAGGTGGTGGAAAATTTCCACGCCCCAGCGGAGGCCTTCGGAGAAGGTATCCGCGCCAACGGGCACGATCATGAATTCCTGGAAGTCGATCTTGTTATCCGCATGCGCGCCGCCGTTCACGATGTTCATCAGGGGGATGGGCAGGGTGGTGGCGTTTACGCCGCCGAGGTAGCGGAACAGGGGCAGGCCGAACGCTTCGGCGGCTGCTTTGGCTACGGCCATGGATACCGCCAGCGTGGCGTTGGCGCCCAGTTTGCCTTTATTTTCGGTACCGTCCAGTTCGATCAGGAGCTTGTCCACACCGGCCTGGTCGCTGATATCCCAGCCGATCAGCTCGTCGGCGATCACTTCGTTCACATTGGTCACCGCTTTGATCACGCCTTTCCCAAGGTATACACCTTTGTCTCCATCACGCAGCTCCACCGCTTCGTGTTTCCCAGTGGAAGCGCCTGATGGCACTGCGGCCCTGCCTACGTGGCCGTCTTCCGTGGTTACGTCTACTTCCACCGTGGGATTGCCGCGGCTGTCTAAAATCTGTCTGGCATGGATCTCTGAAATGATACTCATGGGTAAAATTTTTTATTGTTAAATCTTGAGAAAAAGTGAACGTTTTCCGCCTGCCGGCCCGTCTCGCCGGCGGCTGGCCTACCACTAGTTCGTCAGCTCCCTGAACACGTCTTCCAGCGACTGCGAATTGCTGTGCAAAGAAAGGATGTTCCGGTTATTTATCAAAGCGAATTGGAGGAGGTTTTTACGTACGGTTTCCGCGTCCCGGGTATACAGCCGCCAAACGTGGCCTTCCGCGGCCGCTGCGCGGGTTACGCCGGGCAGCGCTTCCAGCTCTTCGGCGGTGGCCGGCTCGCCGAAAGCGACCTGGATATAACTGTTGGCGCCCTGCCGCAGCACGCTGATGGCGTCGTCCGCGATGATCTTCCCTTTGTTGATGATGATCACCCGGCTGCACATGGCTTCCACTTCCTGCATGATATGGGTGCTGAGCATCACGGTCTTATCCTGCCCCAGCGCCCTTATCAGGTTGCGGATCTCCACCAGCTGGTTGGGGTCGAGGCCGGAAGTGGGCTCGTCCAGGATCAGCACCTCGGGGTCGTGCAGCAACGCCTGGGCCAGGCCTACACGCTGTTTGTAGCCTTTGCTGAGGGCGCCGATCTTTTTGTGCTGCTCGGGCGTGAGGCCGGTGCGGCGGATCATGTCGCTGATGAGGCGGCCGGTTTCTTTGCCCAGCCGGTGCATGCCGGCGGAGAACTCGAGAAATTCGCGGATGTACATGTCCGGGTAAAGAGGATTGGCCTCGGGGAGGTAGCCTACGCGCTTGCGCACGTCCATGGTGCTTTTGAGCACATCAAAGCCGCAAACCGCCGCCTCGCCTTCGGTGGGGGGCAGGTAACCGGTGATGATCTTCATGGTGGTGGATTTTCCGGCGCCGTTGGGGCCGAGGAAGCCCACTATCTCGCCTTTCTGCAGCCCGAAAGAGATGCCGTCCACCGCTTTTTGTTCTCCGTACAGCTTGGTGAGCTGCGAAACCTTTATAGACATGTGTTCTTTTTGCGGAGACTAAATTAGTTGAAAAAAACAGTTAAGCGGTAAAACAGGGGGTATTCGGGAGAGAAAATTTCAGACGGGAGCGATGCGGAATACCGCGTGCGGGCGGCGGCGGGTTTTACGGCCGGTTGCCGGAACGGTGCGGGCGTGCCATAATGCGCAAGCCGGGAACCGCGGGCAAGGGCTGGAAACATGCC
>CBINIO010000455.1:0-3864 GCA_966250725.1 uncultured Chitinophaga sp. | reverse complement strand
GCTTCCCTGCCCCGCAAAGTACTGGTGGTGCTGCAGTTCAGCGTATCCGTGATACTCATTATCGGCACCATCGTCGTGTTCCGGCAGATCCGTCATGCGCAGAACAGGCCGATCGCCTACCAGCGCGAAGGGCTTTTGCAGATGCCGCTTACCACCCCTTCGATAGCCAAAAAATTCGACGTGCTGCGCAGCGAGCTGATCAATGCCGGCGCCATCACCGACGCCGGGCTGTCCAGCAGCGGCATTACAGGCATCAACGCGGTGAATAACGGTTTTACCTGGAAAAACATGCAGCCGGGCGCGCAGGGCAATTTTGCGCAGGTGGATGTAAGTTATGACTTTGGTAAAACGGTGAAATGGCAGCTGGTTGCCGGCCGTGATTTTTCCCGCGGCTTTGCCACCGATTCCTCCGCGATGATCCTCAACGAATCCGCCGTAAAATTCATGGGGCTGAAAGATCCCGTCGGTGAAACCGTCCGGAAGGACGGCCGTGATTATACCGTGATCGGCGTCGTGAAGGATATGGTCATGCAGTCGCCTTATTCGCCGGTGTTCAGGACCATTTTTACTTTCAATCCAGCCAATGCGTATATCGTAAACGCGCGGCTCAATCCTGCCAAACCGGCCGCGGAAGCCATTGAGCAGATCGGCGCGGTATTCAGGAAATACAATCCCAACGCGCCTTTTTATTACCAGTTCGTCGACGATCTCTACGCCGTCAAATTCAACAACGAACAGCGCATCGGCAAGCTGGCGGGCTTTTTCGCCGTGCTGGCGATCTTTATCAGCTGTCTCGGGTTGTTCGGCATGGCGTCGTTCATGGCGGAGCAAAGAGTGAAAGAGATCGGCGTGCGCAAAGTGCTGGGCGCATCGGTGTTCGCCTTGTGGCGGCTGATGTCGAAAGATTTTGTGATGCTGGTGATGATCGCGCTCGCGATAGCCGTACCCCTGGGTTATCTTTTTATGCGCAGCTGGCTGCTGCGGTACGAATACCATACGGAAATTTCCGGCTGGATCATTGCGGCCACCTGCCTCGGCGCGCTGGGCATCACTTTGCTGACGGTAAGCCTGCAAAGCATCCGGGCCGCTACCATGGACCCGGTGAAAAGCCTGCGTTCGGAATGATGCCTGTTGTCGCGGCCTCATTTTTGCCTCAGGAAACGCTTCGAAATATTTTCCCGCTACGCGGTGGTTTCACGCAATATCTGCAGCAGCGACGGCGATACCGAACCAAAGACGGACACGCCCGCCGCGCCGTTTTCCAGCGCCAGCCTGACGCCTTCGCGGATGTCGGCCTCGTTGCCTTTAAAATCGGGCAGGAAGAGCCCCGCGTACAAGGGGAATTTGCCGTGCAGCGCGTTCACGCCTTCGGCCACCGCGTCGCCGATCCACTTTACGCCCTCGCTGTAAAAACCGTGATAGATCATGGGACAAACGGCGTCCAGCGGCCAGTTCACCCAATCCTGCCGGACGATCCTTTTCGCGATCTCCGGCGTGGGGAACACGGCGGCGGTGATGGGCTTTTTATGACGGTGCGCCACCTCGGCCATATTGCTGACCACGTTCGTAATACTGTTGTACCGGAACCTGCGCCAGGACGGGCTTTGGTCGGGATGCTCCATCGTGATGGGATCGGCGCCGTATTGCTGCCGGTATTTTTCGCGGCAGGTGCCGCAGTAGCAGAAATCGTATTCGGGCAGCTCGCGGCTTTGGTCGATATCGTATTTCGACCAGAGGTTCACCGGGAGGATCACGTCCACAAAACGGATATAGTCGAGGTGAAGCCCGTCCACATAACTTTTTGAGAGTATCTGCTCCGCCTGTTCTTTCAGGTAGTCCACCAGGCCGGGTTTGTTCGGGCAAACGAAACGGTAATAATCCACGTACGGCGGCTTGTCCGCGCAGCTCTCCCCTTTCCGGTTCGTCGAGTAAAATTCCGGGTGCTCCGCCAGCAGCTTTTTGTCCGGGCGGTTCATCGTCCAGAACCAGCGGTGCGCCTCCATCCCGGCGTCTTTAGCGGCTTTGTAGTGCAGCTCGCTGTCCTCTTCAAAATAGATCACGCCGATGCCGGCCTGCCGGTAGGACGCATATCGCTGTTTCAGCTCGGCGGTAGTGTCGTTGTGATCGGGGTTCACCCATACACGGTGCTGCACTTTGGCGGCGGGTTTGAGCACGCCGGCTGCTTTGGAGGCGATGCCGGGGTCTATCATGGCAAGACTTCCCAGCCCGAGGGATTTGATGAAGTTCCTTTTATTCATGACGTGAAATGATTTTTCCTTCGTGGTCGATGAGCGTTTCGTAACCTCCGTCTTTCACCGATGCGGTGAACTGGCGGCTGGTGGCTTCTATCACGGGCGCGAGCGGCAGGCTGGTGAAACCCAGCGCGGCAGCGTCTTTCGCGTAATGCTTGTGTTCGCGGCGGTAGCGGTGCTGGCGGTAATAGATCTCCCATAACAGGTTGCGGGCGGCGGCGGTGGGCGGTTCGTTGAAAGACGCCGGCCCGGCGGCCGTTTTGCTGAACTGCAGGTAACCCCAGCGTTCGGGCGCGTGCATGTTGATGATGCCCTGCGGCGACCACACCCAGTTGTATTCCGGCGAGCGCGGTATTTTGACGTACCGGCCGTTCTTCACTTCCGACCGCCATTGCACGCGGGAGAAATTGATGCGCCACTGGCTGCCGTCCGCCGGTGCGGAGTGGCGGCGGTAAAAGCTCAGCGCGCTGAAAGGCACGGCCATTTCCACCGTCCAGGCGCGGTCTTTGTCGCCGGGCCGGTTGAGCGTACCGTCGACGTGTATCGCCGTGCGCAGGCCTTTCGCGTCCCAGTTGAGCATGGCGGCGCCGCCGTTGCGGTAAGGGCGGGGCATGAAGAGGTCCATCACCGTATTGAGCGCATTGATCTCGATCTCGAAATACTGGTGCGTGTCGCCGTCCGGATCGATGAACACTTCGAAATCGTTGTCGTGGAAAATGATCGTGTCCGGCCGGAGGAGGCTGCCCCAAATATCCGGTTCTTCCAACTCGGCGAAGAGGTAAAGGTGTTGCTCGTCCCAGAGCATTTTTACGCGCGTACGGTGCAGGGGAGCGGGTTTCGCGTTCCCTTCTATGTCCGTGAAATCTTCCGTCCACGGTGCGTTGCGCCAGGCGGCTTCGCCGGGCCTGCCGTCGATGATGATAGCGCCGGTGGTTTGGAAGCAGAGGTAGTGACGTGGTTTTTCGTGGAAGGATTGGCTGTTGGCGGTGTAGGACTGGGCATGGGAGACGGTAATAACACCCGCCAGCAAACCCAGCGTTATAAAAACACAGATAATTGATCCACCGTAGACGCGCATAGGATTAAATATAAGCATTCGGCGGGTTTCCACCTACCTCCCCTTTCCCTGCCGCTGCTTCAGCTGCGCATAATACAACGACCCCGGCATCAGCCCCTCCCGGTTCTGCCCTTCCCAAATCCCGTCCGGCCGGCCTTTCAGGCGGCCCTGCACCTTTTCGCCCTTCAGCCCGATGGCATAATTATTCCCTGACGCCCAGGGGTTCTGGATAGCCGCGGATTTTACGGTGCAGTTCCAGATCACCTGCGTAACGCCCGCCCAGCCATGGCCGGTGCCCCAGTTGCCGCGGTCCTGTACGTTGATCTGGCCGTCCGTTACAATGTTGTCGTAAAGGGTGCCGCTGGCCCAGCGGTGATGCGGACCGATGTCCGAATGCGTGCGTTTGGCGGTGCAGTTCACAAATACGTTCGGGCCGCAGGTGATGGAGCCCGTCACGTAATCGTGGCGGCCGTCCGCAGCGTGACAGTCTGAAAAAAGGTTCAGCTGCCCGTTGTTGTTGAACGAATAGCGGCGGCCGCCGGTGATGATGGATTT
>CBINIO010000454.1:0-3868 GCA_966250725.1 uncultured Chitinophaga sp. | reverse complement strand
CCTGATCCTCTCCACGGAACTCGGCGAACGCGTGATGCAACCCGGTTTCGGCTGGAAGCGCGACCGCTGGCTGTTCGAATCGCTCGGCACCACCACGGCCACCGCCATCCAGCACGAGATAAAGAACGCCTTGTTATTGTTCGAGCCGCGCATCGATCTCAACGAAGTAAAGCTGCTGCCTGAAGAACGCGGGACCGGCAAGGTCAGCATTCACGTGGATTATACCGTAAGAAGCACCAACAGCCGCAGCAACCTGGTATTTCCCTTCTATCTAACCGAAAAGTAACATGAGCATTACCAGTAAAAATATCCTCCAGTACCTGCTGTCTACCGACGGCGTGAACCAGAACGCGCGCGTGCAGCCCGCGCTGGACCCCGCCACCGTGAAGATAGACGGGCGCACGACGAGCGAGCTGGTACGCTTTGTACACCAGGTGGCCGCGCAGGTGAACTATTACGATGAGAACAAAATGCCGCAGGGCGACTGGCAGGCCTTTTTTGATCTCGTGAAAAATATGGGCGAGAACGAATTGCAAAACTTCCTCGCCAACACCCGCGACCTCCCCCCGCATCTCGCTTTGCTGATGGCTTACCTCCGCGTATACGCCGTTGCCCGCGACGACATGAACCTGCTCACCAAAAAACGCCTCGACTATTATTACGAAGAAGTTTTACAGCTCAAGAGGAACGCAGCTACGCCCGACCAGGTGCATGTACTGTTCGAGCTGGCAAAAAACGCGGCCCCCTTGCCCGTGCAGGCGGGAACGTTATTGGACGGCGGAAAAACGGCTGCAGGACTGCCTTTGCATTATTCGCTCAACAACGACCTGGTGATCACGCAGGCGGCTGTGGCGATGTTGCGCAGCAGCTTTACCGAATACTCCGCCAACAACAAAGGCATTGTATTTAAAACGGACGATGCCGCAAAAGTGCTGAACAGCACGGCTACCGCGTTCCGGCCTTTTGGTGCGCAGCAGCTGTCGTCGCCCGTTGAAACAAGACAGATGCAAACGGCTTCCCTCGGCTGGGCCGTCGCATCGCCCAACCTGTTCCTCGCCGAAGGCGTAAGGGAGATCAGGATGACGCTGCGCCTCAAATCCGTGGCGGGGTTCAAACACGCAGCGCGGGTCTTCACGCCGTTTTTTGAAGTGCAGCTTACCGGTGAAAAGGAATGGCTGAAAAACGGGATGATCACCAGCGTGGAGCTGATCCCCGATCTCACCGAGCCCAACCAGTCCGACACGGAGCCGAATGATTTTACGCTGGAAGTAAAAGCTACGCTGAATGAGTCGCTGCCCGCCGTTACGGCTTACAGCGAGGCGGTGCATGCGGGCTCGTACAACACCGCCTGGCCGGTGATGAAAGTGCTGCTGCTGCCGGACAGTTACCTGCTGGAGACTTTCAGGAACTTCACGGTGGAAAACGTTTCCCTCGGCGTGAGCGTAAGAGGAATGAAAACCCTCGTGCTGCAGAATGACGAGGCGGTACAGCCTTCTGACAAACCCGTGCTGCCTTTCACCACGCAGCCGCTCATCGGTTCCAATTTTTACATCGGCAATTACGAGATATTCAGCAAAACGCTGAAGTCGCTCAACATAAAGCTCGAATGGCAGGATGCGCCCGTAGATTTCGGTTCGCATTACGCGAATTACGGCAGCAACGAACTACCCAGCGCCAGCAGCTTCCACGCCGCCGTGGACCTGCTCAGCAACCGCAACTGGAACACGCGCCTGCTGCACACTTTCCCCATCTTCGACGCCGCCAATACGGCCAACCCCAAAGATCTTCCCGTGAGCGAATTTACCTTCTCGCTCCGTACCGCCGGCTCGCCGTTCGTGCGCGATCCGCAGCTGGAGCTGGGAACGGGTTTTACCAATACTGTGAACCAGGGCTTTGTGCGCGTAGTGCTCACCGGCCCCACCCGGGCGGAGCTGGGCAATTCTTCTTCGGAAGCGCCCTTTGAGGCCTTTGGTCATAAAGCCTTCCCGGTTGCGTACACCAAACAGGTGATCGCGTTGAGCAAACACGAGGGCAGCAGTCTTACCGCGCCGCAGCTGCCAAAGCCGCCTTACACGCCCACGCTGAAATCCGTCACCATGGACTATTCCGCTGTGGACGTATTCCGGCCGGACGCGCCCAACGGCATCGACCAGTTCTTTTTGCAGGACGTGTTCGGCCCCGCCGAATCGCAGAAAAACGACGTCTCGCCGCTGATGCCGGCGCAGCCCGGCGACGGCGCGTTGTATATCGGCCTGCAAAATGCCGCCGCACCGCAATCCGTGTCGCTGCTGTTCCAGGTGGAAGAAGGCAGCGTGGAAAGCGACGCGTTGCTCGACAGCAACGATCTTCACTGGAGCTATCTCGCCGGTCATCGCTGGCAGCCCGTAGCTGTAGCGGACATTCTCGAGGAAAGCACGGCGGGTTTCCAGAAACCCGGCATCATCCGGCTCAACATGGGCAGCGACGCATCGCTGCAGCATAGCCTGATGCCTGCGGGCATGCGCTGGCTGCGCGTGCATGTAACGGACAACCCGGGCGGCGCCGCGGCCATCGCGAAAATATTCGCACAGGCCGGCACGGCCACGCTCGTATTGCCGGGAACCGGCGCAGCCGGTTATGAAGCGCACCTCGCCGCTCCGCTGGCGCCCAACACGGTGAGCAAGCTGGTACGGAAAATGCCTGCGTTAAAAAAAGTAACCCAGCCGTTCCCGTCTTTCGGCGGCCGGCATCCTGAAGCGGACCCTGCATTTTACCGCCGCGTGAGCGAAAGGCTGCGGCATAAGAACCGCGCATCATCCGGCTGGGATTATGAAAAATTATTGCTCGAATATTTCCCCGAAATATTCAAAGTGAAATGCCTGCCGCATACGGACAACGAAGACTGGTTCCGTCCCGGCAATGTGCGCCTCGTAGTAGTGCCTGACTGGCGGAAACGCCCTACCGGCGATCCTCTTCAGCCGAAAGTGAATTTACAGCGCCTGCGCGAGATCGGTACTTACATCAGCGAAACTTTCACTTCCCCCTTTGTAAAGCTGCACGTGACGAACCCCGTGTACGAAACGCTGCTGGTGGATTGCAAAGTGAGCTTCCATCCCGGCTTCGACCCCGGTTATTACGCCGTGGTGCTGGAAGACGAGATCAAAAAATTTCTCAGCCCCTGGGCATACCGCGAAGGGCAGGACATCATGTTCGGCGGCAAGCTGCACGCGTCGGAAATACTCGCTTTTATCGAAGGGCGCGAGTATGTGGACTTCGTGGTGGACTTCGAGCTGTATCACCGGCACAGCAGCAACGTAGGCGGCGGTATAGGCGAAATGCAGATCGGTACGGACTTTATCGTCGGTTTCTCGCTGGAGCCTTCCGTATCCGATTCTTCGACCGGGCTGGGCGGGAAAACGATCGGCGTGGACTTCGTGATCGGCGAACCGGTGGACGTGGCGGCGGCGACAAGACCCGATACCATTCTCGTATCCAACACGCAGCATCGCATAGAACCGTTGCAGGCGGGCGCATCCGTTTGCCAGGGCACGCAGATCGGCATCGGGCAAATGATCATAGGACTTGATTTCATTATTATTTCATAATTGTTTAAAACCTTTTATCATGGCGGAACGTAGCAAAACCCATTTAAAACAGGAGTTCAGGGATGGGGAACGCCCAACGGGAGCAGACTTTGGAGACCTCATCGATTCCTTTATCAATAAGCTCGACGATGCGGTGACCGTGGAACCGGTGAACCGGAACCTCAACATCCCCGCAGGTCTCAACCTCGCTGACGCCACCGTGGGCAAGCCCGGTACGCTGCGCTTCAACGGCGGCAACGTGCAGGTGTTCAACGGCGCCACCTGGGAAAATGTAGGCGGGAACA
>CBINIO010000453.1:0-3880 GCA_966250725.1 uncultured Chitinophaga sp. | reverse complement strand
ACCCGGCCGCCTCGAAAAAATGATCACGCTCAAAGCCTACACCGGCGAACGGCCCGTGATAGACGGCACCGGCATGAGCGTCAGCGGCAAAGAGGCATTGGTGACCATTCACAACGCCAGCTACGTACAGGTGGAAGGCTTTGACATCTGCAATCTCAAAAGCAGCGCGCCCGGCGTAAGTGTGAACGGCATCGTGGCGGACGCCGGTTCTTCCAACATCGTCATCCGCCGCAACCGCATCTACAACATCGAGCACAACGCAGCGCCTTCAGACGGTCGCAGCGGGCATGCCATCGAGATATTCGGCAATACGGACGTGCCGATGAAAAACGTGCTGGTGGAAGAGAACGAGATCCACGACTGCAATACCGGCTACAGCGAAAACCTTACCATCAACGGGTATGTGGACGGCTTCGTGATACGGAAGAACACGATCTACAACGCCGAGAACATCGGCATAGATGCGGCGGGCGGCTACGCGGCCAACACAGTGCCCGAATACAATTATGCCCGCAACGGCCTCATTTCGGAGAACACGCTTCACAATATCGACATGACCACCGGCCCCATAGGCCCTATCCACGGCCACGGCGCCATCGCCATTTACGTGGACGGCGCGCGGAAGATCATCGTGGAACGCAACCGTATTTACGACTGCGACCGCGGCATCGGCATCGTGAGCGAAAACGACGCGTACCCCACCAGCGATTGTATCGTGCGGAACAATATCGTGACCAGCACTTACCGCACGGGCATTTATCTCGGCGGCTACCTCGGCTTCACCAGCGGCGGCACGCGCAATTGTTATGTGGTGAACAATACTCTCGTGGGAAATAACCGCGAACGCGGCGCTTACGGGGAAATAGAAGGGGAGCTGCGGCTGACGGAACAGTGCTTCGACAACGTGATCCGCAACAACCTGGTGGTGGCCGGTCCGGACGATCTTTTCCTGCACAAGTACACCAGCACCGGCAGCGGCAATACGATCGACAATAATTTATACTTTTCCGCCACGGCCACAGGCTGGATATGGAATACGACCAACGGCGCGCCCTACACGGACTTCAACGCATGGAAAACCGCCAGCGGCGCAGACGCCAATTCCATCCACGGGCAAGACCCGCTGCTGACGGAGGATTTCCGCATCCCGGAGAATTCCCCCGCAAAAAACGCCGGTCATGTATTGCCCGCGGAAGTACTCGGTACGCTGGATTTTTCCGGCAAACCGCGGGTGGCCGATAACAAAGTAAGCATCGGGGCCATTCAATAAAAGAGTTTCGTCAGGATAGCCATGGTAACGGCTATCCCGATGACGCCGCCCAATATTGTCGCGATGGCGTCCATCAGCTCGTGATGGCCTTTGCCGCTTATTTTGGAGAACAGCTCGAACCCGTAACCCACGCCCGCCACGGCCAGCAGCGCCAGCGTGCCCGAAGCCAGCATGCGCCCCGGCGCTATATAATCGGCAATGATCTGCGTAATGCTCCCGATGGGTATGCCCACAAAAAAATGCCGCCATTTATCTTCCGCTATTTTCATGTTTTGTCGTTATGGCCTGAAGCTACAAAAAAACGGCTGTGCCTGCGTTATTTGCAACTTTCGCCGTTTGGCCGTAATTTATGCGGCGTTAAACAGCTCATTCTTATGAAACATTCCACATTGGCGCTTTTCATTGCCCTGCTTGCAGGCGCATTTTTGCCCGCCTCCGCGCATACGCCGCCGGGCCGCGAGTATTACCAGATCAAGATCTACCACCTGAAAACAGAAGCGCAGATCGCACGCGTAGACAGCTTTCTTTCCATCGCCTACCTGCCTGCGCTGCACCGCGCCGGCATCGCGAAAGTGGGCGTATTCAAACCCATCGAACAGGACAATGCCGATCTGAAGATCTATGTGCTTATCCCTTTTCGTTCGCTGGAGCAGTTCGAAAAGCTGACCGCCACGCTGGACAAGGACAAAACCCTTGCCAAGGCAGGCGCTTCATACATTAACGCCGCTTACAACGACAAACCGTACGAACGGCTGGAAACCATATTGCTTAAGGCTTTCCGCGACCATCCGCTGATGGAGACGCCAAAGCTCACAGGGCCGAAGAACGAACGGGTGTACGAATTGCGCAGTTATGAAAGTCCTACCGAAAAATACAACGTGAACAAAGTGAAGATGTTCAACGACGGCAACGAGATCGGGCTCTTCCGCAGGCTGGGCTTCAACGCGGTGTTCTACGGCGAAGTGATCGCCGGCAGCAGCATGCCGAACCTGATGTACATGACCACCTTCAAGGACCGCGCCGACCGTGATGCGCACTGGAAGTCGTTTGGCGGGGATGCCGAGTGGAAGGAACTTTCCGCGAAAGAGGAGTACAAGAACAATGTAAGCCGCAATACGCAGTATTTCCTGCGGCCGGTTGAGTATTCCGATATTTGAGTTTATTGGCAAGATGTATATAAAGCCGTTCCTGCAAGGGGGCGGTTTTTTTTGTGGGGAAAATCGGCTTGGGACAGCTATTTGTGTGGGAATTGGTGTTGGTGTCATAGATGCGAAGGAGGTCGTAGGGTCTGTTTTGGGGCGGGACAATGAAGCTATTTGCAGAAGGGAGGTTTGATGCCGCCGATAAATGGAGACAAAACAAAAGCTGCCTCCAGGACAGCTTTTGCTAAAAAATTGGTTAGAGGAAGATCTATCAACAATCGCCCACCGGCGGCACCAGGTGTTGCTGCAATTGGGCGGGCAATGCCTGCGCCGCTTTTTCCTGGAATGTGGGTTTATAATACTTCGGCGCGTGCCAGTTGTTTTTTTCTTTTGATGCGCCCGGTTTGGGGGCAGGTTTGGGTTTTTCTGAAGCAGGCTTAACGTTTTTCGATCCACCGGTCACCGCGGGTTTCACCCCGATCACCTTTACAACTGGTTTTACTGTATCGGTGCTGACCGTGTAAACGGTGGCTGGTGAAACGTATGCGACTTTGGAAGTATGCACTGCGGTTGCCTTTAACGGTTGGCCGGCCGGCGATAGTTCTACATGTTTTCGCACGGTATCCACGTATACCTTTATTCTCCTGTAGGCGCTGTTTTTAGGGCGCAGGCGTTTTCTGCCAAGAGCGTCTTTATACATCTCGTAGACCCTGACTTTTTTTACAGTTGGCTTGAACGTGAAAAAGATGGCGGAGTCGGCCTGGCGTTTTCTTTTTATGATATAGATGGAATCTTTTGCCGGTGTGAAGTAATATCTTTTTTCCGGCTGGGCTTTTGAATGTTTGTCCGCTTCAAAGGTGATCACCCGCACGCTGTCTTTTCTTTTCACTTTGTATACGCGTACGGTATCGGTTTTTACAGGAACAAGCTTGAGCCGTTTGGTGGTGTCTTTTTTTAGTTTGACGGTTTTGAAAGGTTTTACGGTGGTGTCTTTTACCGGTTGACTTTGTATTTGTGGGGCGGCGGGTTGTTCGCCGGCCGGGATGAACCCGAACGTGGCGATGCCGGCGAGCCCGAGCAGGAGGATACCTTTTTCCATGAGTGTCAGTTTTTTGTTTTCGTTGGTGAGAAGGCGTTTGATCCGTTCGAGGAGGAAAAACCGTTTCCGCCCGAGCGTCATGCCAAGTTGAATGGGCTGCGCCGCGTGCTCGAATGCCACCAGCGCCCGTAGGTAGCTGGACTGGCGCGGCGTATGGGCCATGGCGATGTCGTCGCAGCAGGCTTCCCTTTCCTCCCGGATGCGGGCGGAGATCCAGAGCAGGGCCGGGTTAAAGAAAAAGACCGTTTCGGCAAAACGCTGCAGGATGTTAACCAGGTAATCGCGGCGGCTGATGTGCGCCAGCTCATGCAGCAGGATGGCCTCAAGCTGGTCAGCCGGCATATGTGCGAGCAGGCCAGCCTGAATATA
>CBINIO010000452.1:0-3893 GCA_966250725.1 uncultured Chitinophaga sp. | reverse complement strand
GGTACGGGTCGATCTTTTCCTTCAGGTCGCCGGGCAGGAAACCGAGGCTTTCGCCTGCTTCCACGGCGGGACGGGTGAGGATGATCTTGCGAACGGCCTTGTTCTTTAACGCTCTTACCGCGAGCGCAACGGCGGTATAGGTTTTACCGGTACCCGCCGGGCCGATGGCGAATACGATGTCGTTCTTGTCCGCCAGCGCCACCATCTTTTTCTGGTTGGCGGTTTTGGCGCGGATGGTACGGCCGTTGGGACCGAATACCAGCACGTCGTTCGGGTTCCTGTCCTTAAAATGGTCGATGCCGGAGCCTTCTTCTTCGCCCAGTATCTGCTCGAAATAATTTTCGCTCAGGTGCCCGTTGCGTTCGAGATAGCTCACGATCTGCCCGATCTTTTCTTTTGCGGTGGCCACTTCTTCCGGCGCCCCGGAGAGCTTCAGCTGGGTGCCGCGGCTAAGGATCTTTAATAAGGGGAACTTCTTTTTTAATAAGTCCAGCTTTCCGTTGTTAACTCCGAAAAACTCAATGGGATTTACGCTGTCCAGGTTAATGATCGATTCTGTCAAGTGCGGTTCAATTTAGATGTCTGCATTTCGGATCTGGACTTGGAAAGCCGGGATGCCGCCTGCTTTGGCCGCGGCGTCCCGCAATAAAGCGCTAGACCCGGTATCCGTTCTGTTTGAACGCTTCTGCGCGTTCCGCAACATTGTTGTTGCCGAGGGCAATGGTCCTTGCCGTCAATATGGCCGCGTTTTTCGCGAAGGCCTTGTCCGCCTTCAGGGCGCCTGCCGGCAGCCCCGCGGGCATTTGTACGATGGAATAAAGGGCGTTGGTACCGCCATCCGGCACCGGTAAAGAGGTGCGGGCGGATGCCACGACCATGTCGCTTTTAATGCCGCAATAATTGAGGCGATGCTGCGCTCCCCCAGTTGCCGGCTTATCGCTCCTGGTGCCCGTGATATTAAAACCTTTCATCCTTTTTTATGAATATTAACCTGCTATACTTTAACGTAAAACAGGAACTATTGTTTCCTGCCCAAAGATATTTAAAAGTAGGGAGCCTACCGCAAGAATCACCCGGCGATTTTTTCACACATCTGCATAACCGCCTATTTTACATAATAATAGCAGGAATTTGTATAATATATTCCCTACATTTGCCCTTCCCAACCGCCTATGCCAAATTGAACAATCCGATGAACATTGCCCTGCTGAGCCAGGTGGTGGAGGCGCTGCCGGACCCCGTAGCCGTGTTCGACGCAGAGCTGCGGCTGGTATTGCTGAACAGCGCCTTTATTGAGGAAAACAAAAAGAACCTGGCTATAGTGCTCCAGGCAGGGGACAGCATGATGCGCCTGTGCGATGCCGCTCCGCATATCACGGCCCAGGCGTTAGAACACTGGCAGCGCGCCCTCGGCGGCGAACGCTTCACCCTCGTTGTGCCCTTCGGCCAGCCGCCCCTTCACTATAAAGTTACTTACAGCCCCCTTTATTACGGCAGCGGCAGCGAAGTGCAGGTGATGATGACCATCCGCAACGTGCAGGAAGAAACGGAAGCCCGCCGCAACTCGCGCTTTTTCCGCAGCGTGCTCGAAAATCTCCCCGTCGGCCTCCAGGAATTTACGCCGGATGGCTGGCACCGCAATATGAACACCGCCCAGCGGCAGATCCTCGGCGACGACCATCCCGCCAGCACCGGGCCCTACAACGTGTTCGACGACGCGTTCAACCGCCGCAGCGGCCTCACCGCCCTGCTGGAAGAAGTAAAGCAGCGCAAGGCGCCCGTGAAAAGAGAAATGCTGCTGCGTTACACGGAAGTGCACGACGAGAACGTGACCCGCATCCAGCCGCTGTATTACGACGTGACGGGTTTTCCCGTGCTGGACCTCCAGGGCGAGATCTCCTGCCTTTTTATCATCCTCAGCGAGATCACGGAAAAAAAACTGGCCGTGCTCAGCCTCGAAAAAAGCGAACGCCTGCTGCATACCATCGTGGAGCACCTGCCGGTAGGGTATATCCAGTTCGACAACTTCGGGTTCATCCGCCGCGTGAACCAGACGCAGCGCCGCTTCTTCGCCAGCACAGGCCTGGAAGAGCAGCCGGACAGCAATCTCATCCAGGACCCGTTCGCAAGGCTCTTCGAGCTCGACCAGCTTTTTATACAGGTATTGCAGAAAGGCAAAATGATGCGGCTGGAAAAAAAGCTGGAATTCCAGGTGCTGAGCAACGGCGCCAAAACCGACCGCGAAGTGTTCCTCGATCTCACGATGTTCCCCGTGGAAGACCCGGTGGACAAAGACCAGATCGTGGTGGCGCTGGTAAATGACATCACCGATAAAAAACGGCAGGAGCTGGAGAACGTCAAAACACATGAGTTCCTGATGCAGACCGGCGAGATCGGCAAGATCGGCGGCTGGGAGGTGGACATGACCACGCGGCAGATGCGCTGGGGCGCGCAGACCTACAAGATACACGAGCTGCCGCCCTTCACGCACATGACCTACGAAAAATCGAGGTCCTTTTTTACGGAGGAATCGCGCTTGCGCATGGAACAGGCCGTGGGCGCGTGCATGCAGCGGGGCAAGGCCTTCGACCTGCAGATCACCGTGAACACCGCGCGCAACAACGTGCTGCAATGCCGCATCATCGGCAAGCCGGAATACCGCAACGGCCGCATGGTGCGTGTTTACGGCGTGATACAGGACGTAACGGAGCAATTCAGGATACGCAACCAGCTCACGCGCAACGCGGAGCTGATGCGGCTTTTCTTTGACACGATAGACATGGGCTACGCCGTCATGGACAAGAACGGCAAGGTGAATTTTATCAACCGCAAGGCGCAGGAGATCGTCGATCACGGCCGGGTGATCGGCCGCAATATCTTCGAAGTGTTCCCCACGCTGGTGGGCTCCACTTTCCACGCAAGGGTGCAGCAGTGCATGACGCTGCAGGCTCCCGTGTCTTTCTCCAATTACCTGCCCGCCACGGACAAGTGGTACGAGTTCCTGCTGGCGCCTATGCAGGACGGGAATATTTCCATCTTCACCCGCAATATCACCGATAGCAAAAAAATGCAGCGGGAGCTGCGGAAAGCCAACGAGCAGCTGTCTTCGCTGAATAAATACCTGGTGAACCAGAACAAGCAGCTGGAAGATTTCGCGCACATCACCTCGCACAACCTGCGCGCGCCCATCGCCAACCTGAAAGCGCTCATGCAGATCATGAACGACGCGGACGGCGAACAGGAAAAGGAAATGTACCGCGGCATGTTCCAGGAAGTGATCCGCAACATCGACGAAACGCTGAACGACCTCATCGAGATCGTGCAGATACGCAAGGACCTGAACGTGGAACGCGAGCGGCTGGCGTTTGCGGACAGGCTGCAGAAAATAAAGGACATCCTGTTCGTGGACATCGAGACGAGCGGTATGGAGCTGCTCACGGATTTCAGCGAAGCGCCGCATATCGAGTACCCGCGCATTTACCTGGACAGCATCCTGCAAAACCTGCTCACCAACGCCATCAAGTACCGCTCGCCGGAAAGAAAACCGGTGCTGAAGCTGCAGACAAAAATGACGGACGGGGCGGTGGTGCTGACGGCGGAGGACAACGGGATGGGGATAGACATGGAACGCTACGGGGCCAAGCTTTTCGGCTTCCGCAAAACGTTCCACAAGAACAAAGACGCCAAGGGGATCGGGCTTTTTATCACAAAAACACAAATAGAAGCCATGGGCGGAAGCATTCATGCCGAGAGCCGCCCGGGTGCAGGAACCAAATTTATCATTACCTTCAGCCCCGAATAGGATTATCTATGAAGCCGCTACGATCGATCGTGATAGGAGACGATGACCCCATTCACCAGCAGATCACCGAGATCATGCTGGACAGGTTGCG
>CBINIO010000451.1:0-3902 GCA_966250725.1 uncultured Chitinophaga sp. | reverse complement strand
CCTTGTCGATCAGGAAGGCGGTAATACCCCCCTGGAAGCCTTTGCTTTCATCGGTAATTGCGTAAAGTAAAATAGTATCGGCAACCGGACCGTTGGAGGAAAATGTTTTGGTGCCGTTAATGATGAAGTTATCGCCTTCTTTTTTGGCGTGATCGGCCTGGCGAACCTGCAGAAAGGTAGCCGGGTGGACAAGATCACCCGCAAGGGCGTGGACGTGATCATCGCGCTGGACGTGAGCAAAAGCATGCTCGCCACCGACACCAAGCCCGACCGGCTTACCCGCGCCAAACAGCTGGTAACGCGACTGATGGACAAGCTGGACAACGACCGCATAGGCCTGGTGGTATTCGCCGGCAACGCTTACCTGCAAATGCCGCTCACCATCGATTATTCCGCCGCGCGCATGTACCTGGGCAGCATCACGCCCGACCTCATCCCGCGGCAGGGCACGGAGATCAACGAAGCCATCCGCATGTCCGACGAGGCATTCAATAAAAAAGAACGCAAACACAAAGCCCTCATCATTATTTCTGACGGCGAGGACCATAACGAAGGCGCCGTCGCCGAAGCCAAAAAAGCGCTGGAAAACGGCGTGGTGATCAATACCGTCGGCATCGGCTCTCCCACCGGCTCGCCCCTTCCCGATCCCGAGACGGGCGGGCTGAAAAAAGACAACGAAGGCAATACCGTCGTGTCAAAGCTCAACGAGGACGCGCTCAAATCGCTCGCCTCCACCGGCAAAGGCATGTACCTGCACCTCATGAACAATACGGACGAGGTGGTGGACGCGCTGGCGGACAAGATCGACAAGATGGAGCAAAAAGAGTTCGGCGAAAACGTGTTCACCGATTACAACAGTTATTTTCAATACTTCCTGGGCATCTGCCTGATTCTCGTGCTGCTGGAATTCTTCGTGCCGGAAGGCCGCAGGAAAAAAGCGGACGAGGCGGCATTGCCGGGTCTTAAAACCGCGGAAGCCAAATGAAAAAATACATCTTTCATATAACCGTTGCCGTTATATCGTTCGCGCTCGCCCAACCGCAGGCGCACGCGCAGGAAGGCACCAGCAAGCTGATACGCCGGGGCAACGCCCAATACAAAAAGCAGCAATACGCTGACGCCGAGGCCAGCTACAAAAAAGCCCTCGAACGCAACAGCAAGTCCGTGGAAGGGAATTACAACCTCGGCAATTCCCTCTATGAGCAAAAACGTTTCGACGCCGCGCGCCAGCAATACGCCGCCACCATCAAATCCGCCACCGGCAGGGATGTGAAGGCGGACGCCAGCTACAACATCGGCAACACTTTTATGGAAGACAAAAAGTGGGAGGAAAGCATCAAAAATTACAAGTCCGCCCTCAAAGCCAACCCGGCCGACGAACAGGCTCGCTACAACCTCGCCTACGCGCAGGCCATGCTGAAAAAACAGCAGCAGCAGGGCGGCGGCAAAGACAATAAGGAAAACAAGGACAAGAAGGACCAGAAAGACAAAAAGGATAAACAGGACCAGGACAAAAAGGACCAGCAGCAGAACAAGAACGATCAGAAAGACCAGGATAAAAAAGACCAGCAGCAACCGCAGCCCAAGCCCAGCAAGCTGTCGCCCGAAGAAGCGAAACGCCTGCTGCAAAACCTTGCACAGCAGGAAAAGAAACTCCAGGAAGACAAAATGAAAAAAGTGAAAGGCACGCCCGGCACAGTGGAAAAGGACTGGTGATCCTGTCACGATGAAATATTAAAAAAGCCGCTCCTGCAAAAAGAGCGGCTTTTTATTGCTACTTTCCTTTCCAAATAAAAAACGCGTCCCTAAAAAACGCGTATAAAGCATGGGTTCCGTTAAAACGATACGTAAAATTACTCCACATTTCCGCACCCGGTTTGGACAAAGGGAAGATTAGCTGGTATTATTTGAACATCATTCCCCGGAATTCATGCGGCGAAGTGCCGGTATGGTTCCGGAAAAAGCGGCTGAAATACGCCGGGTCCTCAAACCCAAGCTCATAGCAGATCTCCTTTACGCTGCGGTTGCTGAAGGCCAGCTGGCGCTTCGCTTCCAGTATCAGCCGGTCGTGCACCATATCCGTTACCGTTTTGTTGATGGCTTCCCGCGTGATCTCGTTCAACCGCTTGGGTGTCAGCGAAAATCGCTGCGCGTAGAACCCCGCCTGGTGTTCCGACCGGAAGTTCTTTTCCACCAGCCGCCGCAGCTGTATGATCCGCGTGTCGTGGTTCAGCAGGTCGGGCGAATTGGCGGCGTTGTGTCTCTTTTCCCGTTCGGCCAGCAGCAAAAAGGCGTTCAGGTAATGTTTGATCACGCTGCTGCTGCTGCTTTCGAACTGCGCGGCCAGCTCCTGCCGCATCAGCGTAATGAGCATGCCCAGGCTGGCGGCCGCGGGATGGCTGATGTAAATGGGCGCGTATTCCTGCGAATCGTCGAACAGGGTGGTGAAATCGTATAAGGTTTCGCGTTCCCGCTTGTTGGAAAAATAAAAGTTCTCGGTAAACGTAATGCTGAAACCGTAATACCCCCTGGGCGGCAGCTGGTGCACCTGGCCCGGCCGCAGCAGGAAAAGCATGTTGTCACGCATCTCGAACTTCACAAAATCCACGATATGATCGCCGCCGGCCCTGGTGAACCAGAGGATCTGGAAATCGTGGTGCCGGTGGGGAATATCCGCCAGCTCCGATTTGAAACTTTCCAGCTCAAAGACGCTGAACTGCCCTGTGAGCGGCAGTTGTTGATAGGGTATCGTATTCACGGTGTTATTTTGCTGCATACAGAAGGTTAAATAGCTGGTTACAAACAAATTGACGCGATAAATCTAGGAAAATTAACTCCGTGTGCGTTACCGCTCATATAAAATAACAAAATATGAGCAGGAAGGATCGGTGAATAATTTGCTAATTTTGTTTGAACAACTTAGATATCAATTTCATGCAATTATATTGCCCTTCGCTGACTAAATACGAGCGCCTTGCCACACTGGAAGTGAAAGTGGGGGACCTTACCATCGGAAATTACCATCCCATCCGCATTCAAACGATGACGACCACCGATACCATGGACACCAAAGGTACCGTGGAGCAGTCCATCCGCTGCATCGAGGCCGGCGCCGAGCTGGTGCGCATTACCGCTCCCAGCAAAAACGAAGCGGAAAACCTGCTGAACATCAAAAACGAATTACGCAAAAGAGGGTATCACACCCCGCTGGTGGCGGACATCCACTTCACCCCCAACGCCGCCGAAGTGGCGGCCCGCATCGTGGAAAAAGTACGCGTGAACCCGGGCAACTACGTAGACAAAAAGAAATTCGAACTGCTGGAATATACCGATGCCGAATACCAGGAAGAGATCGACCGCATCCGCGAACGTTTTACGCCGCTGGTGAACATCTGTAAAGAATACGGCACCGCCATGCGCATCGGCACCAACCACGGCTCGCTCAGCGACCGCATCATGAGCCGCTACGGCGACACGCCCATGGGGATGGTAGAAAGCGCGATGGAATTTCTCCGCATCGCCGAAGACCTCCATTACCGCAACATCGTGCTGAGCATGAAAGCCAGCAACCCGCAGGTAATGGTGCAGGCATACCGCCTGCTGGTGAACACCATGCAGCAGGAGCTGGGCCACTGTTACCCGCTGCACCTCGGCGTAACCGAAGCCGGCGACGGCGAGGACGGCCGCATCAAATCGGCCGTGGGCATCGGCACCCTGCTGGAAGACGGCGTGGGCGATACCATCCGCGTTTCGCTCACGGAAGATCCCGAGTTTGAATTGCCCGTTTGCCGCGACATCGTGAAACGGTACACCGGCCGCGTTTCCCACGCGCCCATCCAGCCGCTCGGTCAGCCGGACAAGCTGCCGTATTCCCCCTTCAGCTTCGCCAAACGCGAAAGCAT
>CBINIO010000450.1:0-3921 GCA_966250725.1 uncultured Chitinophaga sp. | reverse complement strand
ATCATCCGGCGCGACCGTTCCGGTGCGGCCCTTCGCGTGAATTATTTTCTCGCGCTGTTTTTCGGGCTGATACACGGGATGGGTTTTTCCAATTACCTGAAAAGCATGCTGGGCACCACGGCCAACGTCGTGAAACCCTTGCTCGCCTTTAATCTCGGGCTGGAATTCGGGCAGGTGCTGATCGTGCTGGCCGTTTTGCTGGTAGCGCAGATGGTGGTGAACGTCACGCGCATGGCGCGCCGCGACTGGATCATGTTCCTGTCCGCGGCTATTTTTGGCTGCGCGTTTATCATGAGCCTTGAAAGATTCAAAGAATTATTGCATTAGTATACCAAACTATGAGGAAGTCAATCATACTTTGCCTGCTGGCGGCCGCACCGGCCCTGCTGAAGGCGCAGAACAACCCCGGTTCCAACCACGGTAACCGCTTTGAGCAGCTGAGTTACCTGCTGGCCGACCCGAACATGTACCGTTCCGCTTCCGGCGTGCCGGGGCCGGAATACTGGCAGCAAAAAGCCGATTACGACATCACCGCGCAGCTGGACGATGAAAAGCGCAAGCTGACCGGCGCGGAGACCATCACCTATCACAACAACTCGCCCGACCCGCTTACTTACATCTGGCTGCAGCTGGACGAGAACGAGCACGACCCGAAAAGCGACAACAACAGCTTCGACGGAAGCTCCATGCGCGACCGCATGACCACCCGTTCCATCAACCGCATTATGGGCATAGAGCCGGGGCATGGCGTGAACATCGTGAAATGTACGGACGCCGCGGGCAATGCGCTGCGGTATACCATCAACCAGACGATGATGCGCGTGGAGCTGCCCAAAACGCTGATGCCGGGCGAAAAATTCCGCTTTTCCGTAAACTGGTGGTACAACATCCCCAACCGCATGACCCTTGGCGGCCGCGGCGGCTACGAGCATTTTGCGGAAGACGATAACAATCTTTATACGATCACGCAGTGGTACCCGCGCGTGGCCGTGTATTCCGATTTCCAGGGCTGGCAGAACAAACAGTTCACCGGCAGGGGAGAGTTCGCCCTTACCTTTGGCGATTTTAAAGTAAAAATGACCGTGCCGGCAGACCATGTGGTAGGCGCCACCGGCGAATGCCGCAATTATAAGGAAGTGCTTACCGCCGCGCAATACCAGCGCTGGCAGCAGGCGCAGCGCGCAAAGGAGCCGGTAGAGATCGTTACGCTCGATGAAGCGAAAAACGCGATCAAAGGAAAAGCAAGCGCTACCAAAACCTGGATCTACGAAGCGCAGAACGTGCGCGACTTTGCATGGGTGAGCTCCCGCCGCCTCGTGTGGGACGCGATGGGCACCGACATAGAAGGGAAACATGTAATGGCGATGAGCTATTACGGCCCTGAAGCGTACCCGCTGTACCGGCGTTATTCCACAAAAGTGGTAGCGCATACTTTACGCACCTATTCCAAACATACCATCGCATACCCTTATCCCGTGGCTATTTCCGTGGAAGCGGCCAACGGGATGGAATACCCGATGATCTGCTTTAACTACGGCCGCGCCGAAAAGGACGGCACGTATTCCGAAGCCACCAAAAACGGCATGATCGGCGTGATCATCCACGAAGTGGGACATAACTTCTTCCCCATGATCGTGAACTCCGACGAGCGGCAGTGGACCTGGATGGACGAAGGGCTGAACACTTTCTGCCAGTTCCTCACAGAGCAGGAATGGGACAACAATTTCCCTTCCCGCAGGGGGCCCGCGCAAAAGATCGCGGAATACATGGCGCTGCCGAAAGATCAGCTGGAGCCGGTCATGAGCAATTCGGAGAACATCGTGCAGTTTGGCCCGAACGCTTACGCCAAACCCGCCACGGCGCTCAACATCCTGCGCGAGACGATCATGGGCCGAGAGCTGTTCGATTATGCGTTTAAAGAATATGCCCGCCGCTGGGCGTTCAAACATCCCACGCCGACGGATTTTTTCAGAACGATGGAAGACGCGTCCGCCGTGGACCTCGACTGGTTCTGGCGCGGCTGGTTCTTTGGCATCGAGCCGGTGGACATTTCCATCGATACGGTGAAATGGTACCGGATGGACACAAAAAATCCCGCGGTGGAGAACAAGCTGCGGCAGCAGGCAGCGCAGGCTGAAGACGTGCATATTGCGCGGACGCGCAACCGCGCCGCCGGCGTGAAATTCGCGGTGGAGCAGGACACCAGCCTGCAGGATTTTTACAGCAAATGGGACCGTTATGCCGTAACGCCCGACCAGAAGGAAGCCTACGAAAAAATGCAGGCAAGCCTGACGCCGGAAGAAAAACGTTTGTACGAAAGCAAAAAGAATTTCTACGAGCTGACGTTCCGCAACGTGGGCGGCAACGTAATGCCGCTGATCATCGAATGGACGTATACCGACGGTACGAAAGAAACCGACAGGATCTCCGCGTACATCTGGCGGCATAATGAAGAAGAAGTAACGAAGGTGTTCGCGAAAGACAAGGAAGTGGCGGCCATCCGACTCGATCCTTTGCGTGAAACCGCGGACATCAACGAAGGGAATAATTCATGGCCGCGGCAGGCGGTGCCTTCGAGGTTCGAGCTGTTCAAAATGGAAGCGGGGCCGAGAGGGACGAACAACCGTGCGAACCCGATGCAGCAGGCGAGGCAATGATGCTGATGATAAAAATTTTAAGGCCGGTCACAAATACGTGGCCGGCCTTTTTTATGAGTTGATGTTTTGAGCGTTGTTGCGAAAATATCAGCGGCTTCTTCAATCCCCGTTCCGTTTTTTCATCCCCGTTTCCTTCTTCTTATCCATCCTCCCCGCCTCCTTCAGCGCCCTGGCGATGATCCATTCCATTTGCCCGTTCACGCTGCGGAACTCGTCCGCGGCCCAGCGTTCCAGGGCTTCGTACGTTGTATTGTCCAAGCGCAGCACGAATGATTTTTTTTCCTTTGCGGCCATGAGCTATTGATATAATGATCCGGTGTTCAGGATGGGCGTGGCTGCTTTTTCGCCGCAGAGCACCACCATCAGGTTGCTCACCATGGCGGCTTTTTTCTCTTCATCCAGGTCCACGATCTGTTTCTTCGACAATTGTTCCAGCGCCATTTCCACCATGCCCACGGCGCCTTCCACGATCTTGGAGCGCGCGGCCACGATGGCGGTGGCCTGCTGGCGCTGCAGCATGGCGCCGGCGATCTCGGGCGCGTAAGCGAGGTGGCTGATGCGCGCCTCACGCACGAGGATGCCCGCGGCGAACAGTCTTTCGTTCAATTCCTGTTCCAGCAGCTCGTTCACTTTTTCGCCGCCGTCGCGCAGCGTGATCTCCGCGTTCTCGTCCTCCATGCGGTCGTAAGGGCAGCTGGTAGCCAGGTGGCGCACCGCGGCCTCGCTTTGCACCTGCACGTACTGGTTGTAGCCTTCCACTTCAAACGCCGCCTTGTAGGTGTCTTTCACCTGCCATACGATCACCGCCGCGATCTCGATGGGGTTGCCCATCTTGTCGTTCACCTTCAGCGTCTGCCCGTTGAGGTTGTTGGAGCGCAGCGAAATATTTTGCGTGCGGTAGAGCGGGTTCACCCACTGCAGCCCGTTCTGTTTTACGCTGCCCACATATTTGCCAAAAAAAGTGAGCACCCGGGAATGGTTCGGGTTGATGATCATGATGCCTTTAGCTAAAAATATAAAGGCGATAAAAAGTATGACGGCGATGGCGGCCCAGGAGCCGGTAGACTCCGTGGTATTGGCCTGGAAGATGGCGTAAACGCCGCCGAGAAAACAGAGGATGGTAAGCACGAATGCGAGGTAGCCGCTCATGGGCCTGACGATTTTTTCCATATGGGGATAATTTAAAGTAATATCAATTTGATATCAAATCTAATAAACGTTTTCCATATAAAAAAATGGATAGTGTACAACGGACACCTTGACG
>CBINIO010000449.1:0-3926 GCA_966250725.1 uncultured Chitinophaga sp. | reverse complement strand
GAATACGAAATGCAGTGGATCGGCGATTTCAACCCGAAAATGATCAACGTGGCGGAAAGTCTCGGCACTTTTCACAGCCGCAAGCTCATCACCTACCGTTACCTGTTCGACCGCACGAAGGAATTTAAGCGCCACCCCATCCTGAAATAGCTAAACGGGCCATGGTGGCTTATTCCAGCTTTTTCGTTTTTTACTTTTTGATTTTTGCGTTACTTTCGGCTTTTGGAAAGGAGCGACTCCCATCATGGAAAATTTCATAGTATCCGCCCGCAAGTACCGTCCGCAGAATTTCTCCACGGTAGTCGGGCAAGCCCATATCACCACCACACTCAAAAATGCCATCCGCAACAACCAGCTGGCCCATGCCTTCCTGTTTTGCGGCCCCCGCGGCGTGGGTAAAACAACCTGCGCGCGCATCCTGGCAAAAACCATCAACTGCGAGAACCTCCAGCCCGATGGCGAAGCCTGCAACGAGTGCAATTCCTGCCGCACCTTCAACGAAGGCAGCTCCTTCAACATCCACGAGCTGGACGCCGCGTCCAACAACTCCGTGGACGACATCCGCACGCTGGTGGACCAGGTGCGCTTCGCCCCGCAGGCCGGCAAATACAAGATATACATCATCGATGAGGTGCACATGCTCAGCTCCTCGGCCTTCAACGCTTTCCTGAAAACGCTGGAAGAACCGCCGTCATACGCCATCTTCATTCTCGCCACCACGGAAAAGCACAAGATACTGCCCACCATTCTCAGCCGGTGCCAGATATTCGACTTCAAACGCATTACGATACAGGACACGGTGGACCATCTCCAGGAGATCGTGACCAAGGAACATATGACCGCCGAAGGCGACGCCCTTCACCTGATAGCGCAGAAAACGGACGGCTGCATGAGGGATTCCCTCAGCACGCTGGACAAGATCGTGAGCTTCACCGGCGGCCATCTCACTTACCAGAACACGCTGGAGCACCTCAACATCCTCGACTACGATTATTTTTTCCGCGTCATGGAAGCCGTGCTCACACAGGATATCGCAGGCGCGCTGCTGATCTTCGACGAAATTTTGCAGAAAGGTTTCGAAGGGGACAATTTCCTCGGCGGATGGGCGGAATTCCTCCGGAACCTGCTCGTGTGCAAGGACGAGAAGGTGCTGCACCTCATGGAAGTGAGCGCCAACCTGAAAGACCGTTACAAACAGATGAGCGGCCGCGTAAGCTCCGCTTACCTCGTGACCGCCCTGCAGCTGCTCAACGAAACCGAGACCGGTTACCGGATGGCGCGCAATAAACGGCTGCATGTGGAAATGGCCCTTATCAGGCTGTGTTACCTGCAGCAGGCCGTAACGCTTGTAAGCAACGACCAGACGGGCGAGGTGGTAAAAAAAAATTTGATACCTGAAGGAGCGCCGCAGCGGCTGAGGGCCCCGTTCCCGCAGCCGGTATACGGCAAACCCGCCACCAGCAAAACGATCGCGGCGCAGGAGCCGCGGCTGACGATCGAGGTGGAGAAGGGGGCGGCGCAGGCCGGGAAAACCGTTTCCGCGGCGAACTACGCCGGAACAAATGCGACGCAACCGGGTAGAGATGCTTCCGCAGCGGCTTCACCGCAACAAAGCTACGCGGGAACAGGCGGGGCGCAGGCGGGGAAAACCGCTTCCGCAGCGAGCTACGCCGGAACAAATGCGACGCAGCCGGGTAGAGATGCTTCCGCAGCGGCTTCACCGCAAAACACGCCCGCCGGAACAGGTGCGACGCAGCAATATATCACGCCGGTGCAGGCCAATGCTGCAACCGGCATGTCTTCACCTTCGCAGCCCGCCGCTTCCGGCAACGGCGGCGCCAGGCCCAAGCTCACCGGTCTTGCCGCCATGAAGGAGGCCCTGGCCGCCAAACAGCAGCAGGCCCCCGCCGTTTCGGCCAACCACATCCCGCTTACCGCCGGCGCCATTTCCGTGTACTGGGACGAGTTCATCGACCGGTTCAGGCAGGCGAACAAAATGACCGTGGTAAGCAATCTCCAGCTGGCCCAAACCGCCATGCTGGGCCCCGAAGAGATCTGCATCGTCAGCCGGAACATCGTACAGTACCGGTTCATGGAAGAAGAAAAGCTCGAAATATCCGAGTTCTTCAAGCAGAAATTCCGCAACAACGCCCTCATTCTCACTCTCCAGCTGGACGAGAGCCAGCAGCAAACGGCAGACATCGGCCCCGCGCCGCTTTCAAGCCGCGAGCAGTTCGCGCGCATGGCCGAAAAATACCCGCTTGTGAAAGAATTGAAAGACAGGCTGAACATGGAACTTGATTTTTAGACCGTTTCCCGGCAGGGGAATGGTTATTTTTTAAACTCCCGCCTCCCGCATGCGTTGCGTTTTTGCGCAAAAACATGTAGGTTTGGGCAAAATTTCGAAGAAACACTATGGCAGAAGTTATCAGAATGCCCCTTTTAAGTGATACGATGACAGAAGGGGTGATTGCGGAATGGCATAAGAAGGTAGGCGATACCGTAAAGTCCGACGATGTTATTGCCGAAGTGGAGACCGATAAGGCCACCATGGAAGTGATCGGCTATGCTGACGGTACGTTGTTATATATTGGCGTGGAGAAAGGGAAAGCGGCAAAGGTGAATGATATCATTGCCATCGTGGGCAAACCCGGCGAAGACTACAAGCCGCTGCTGGAAGGTAACGGAGGCCAGAAAGCCGCCGCTCCCGCCCCGAAAGCCGAGGCCGCAGCGCCCGCTCCCAAAGCGGAGGCAGCGCCCGCCGCAGCTCCCCAGGCAGACAAAGGCGCGCTGGAAGCCGCGTTGAAAGACGCTACCGTGATCCGCATGCCGCTGCTGAGCGACACCATGACCGAAGGCAAGATCGTAGCCTGGAATAAAAAAGTAGGCGACACCGTGAAGTCCGACGACGTGCTGGCGGAAGTGGAAACCGACAAAGCCACCATGGAAGTGATCGGTTACGCGGACGGTACGCTGCTGCACATCGGCGTTCCCGAAGGGGACGTAGCGAAGGTGAACGGCATCATCGCCATCGTGGGTAAAAAAGGAACGAACGTAGACGCAATACTCGCAGCCGAGCAATCCGGCGGCGCGGCCCCTAAAGCCGCCGCTCCCGCCGAAACCTCCGCAGCGCCCGCAGCATCCGCTCCCGCAGCGGAAGCAGCACCCGCCGCAAACGGCGACGGAAGGGTGAAAGCCTCTCCCCTCGCTAAAAAGCTGGCCGAAGAAAAAGGCATCGACATCCGCCAGGTAACCGGCTCCGGCGACGGCGGCCGTATCGTGAAAAAGGACGTGGACAGCTTCGTGCCTTCCAAAGCTGCGCCCGCAGCAGCTCCTGCCGCCGGCGCCCCCGCTCCCCAGGTGGCGGCCTTCGCTCCCGCAGGACAGGAAAGCCATACCGACACACCGGTATCGCAGATGCGCAAAGCCATCGCGCGCCGTCTCGGCGAAAGCAAATTCCAGGCGCCGCACTTCTACCTTACCATGGAAATCAACATGGACAAGGCCATGGAAGCCCGCGAGGCCATCAATAAAGTATCTCCCGTTAAAGTATCCTTCAACGACATGGTGATCAAAGCCTGCGCCATGGCGCTGCGCCAGCACCCTGACGTGAACAGCAGCTGGCTGGGCGACACCATCCGTCATAACCATCACATCCACATCGGCTCCGCCGTGGCGGTAGACGAAGGGCTGATCGTTCCCGTGATCCGTTTTGCGGATCAGAAGAGCTTCTCGCAGATCGCCGCGGAAACCAAAGTGCTCAACGACAAGGCGAAGAACAAGAAGCTGCAGCCGCAGGATTATTCCGGCAACACCTTCACCGTGTCCAACCTTGGCATGATGGGCATCGAAGAGTTCACCGCCATCATCAATCCCCCGGATTCCGCCATCCTCGCGGTAGGCGCCATCAAGGAAACCGTGATCGT
>CBINIO010000448.1:0-3928 GCA_966250725.1 uncultured Chitinophaga sp. | reverse complement strand
CGTGATCATGCTGGCGAACCTCGAAAACTCAGAGCTGACCTGGGAAAAGGCTTATACGGCGAACGCCGGTATGGATGTGGGGCTGTTCAAGAACAAGCTCAACATCACGCTGGACGGGTATATCCGCAACAGCTTCGATCTTATCAGCATCATCCGCACGTCCGGCATCGGGGGCGAGCCGGAGAAAGCGGCCAACTATGCGGACATGAATTCCTGGGGCGCGGAGCTGATGATCGGCGGGCCGGTGATCACGCGGAAGGATTGGGGGTGGAGAACGAATTTCACCTTTGGTTATAACGAGAACCAGATCACGAACGACAGGAGCCGGCCGAACATATTCAACATGGTGCAGGCCGAAGGCGGCAACCGGCAGGGATATCCCGCGCGCAGCCTGTTCTCCCTCGAATTTAAAGGGCTCGACCCGTACCGCGGGGACCCGCTGTTCGCCGACGAAAAAGGGGAGACGAGCCACGGCGTGTACCTGCAGAGCCGGGAGATCGGCCACCTTGTGTACGAAGGCCCGGTGGACCCTATCGTGACCGGCGGCTGGAGCAACACCTTCCATTATAAAAATCTTTCGCTGAACGTTTTTGTGACCGCGCAGGGCGGCAATAAGATCCGGTTGTACCCCGCGTTCAAAACCAGCTATTCGGACCTGGACGCAACGCCCAAGGAATTCCTCGACCGCTGGCTGATGCCGGGGGACGAAAAAGTGACCAACGTTCCGTCTATCCTTGGCGGGCTGGAGCAATCCGACCTCAACGGCGAGTACCCTTACAACAACTACAACTATTCCACCGAAAGGGTCGCCAGCGGCGCGTTCCTGCGGCTCAAGACCGTTTCGCTCACGTACAATCTCGAACCCGCGTTGCTCAACCGCCTGGGGCTGAACAGCGGGAGCGTTTCAGGCGCGGCCATCAATCCCTGGCTGATATTGTCCGACGAAAAGCTGAGAGGGCAGGACCCGGAATTTTTCAATTCCGGCGGGGTGGCGCTGCCCGTGCAAAAACAATTCACACTCACCCTGAAAGTAGGCATCTAAAGGTATGAACATGAAAAAACTGCTGATATATACAAGCGTTTGCCTCGCGTTTATTTCCGCGGGATGCAAAAAATACCTGGAACAGCCGCCCGATATGCGCGCCGAGCTGAACACGCCCGAACAGGTGAGCCGCCTGCTCGGCACCGCCTACCCGCAGGCGAACTACATGGCCTTCGCCGAAGCTGCGTCCGACAATGTGGGCGATAAAGAAGGCGGCACCATCGAAAACGTGAACACCGATCCGTACCAGTACCGCGATGTGAGGGACGACCAGGAAGATTCCCCCGAATATTACTGGAACGCCTGCTATACCGCCATCGCGGCGGCCAACCTGGCGATACAGACCTGCAACAATGCGCCCGATCCCGAAAAATACCGTTCGCAGAAAGGCGAGGCGCTGGTAGCCAGGGCGTACGCGCATTTTATGCTCGTCAACTTTTTTTCCGAAGTGTACGATCCCGCGAATGCGGCCACGTCGCCGGGCATCCCTTATGTGACGGAGCCGGAGAACGTGGTGATCAAACAATATGAACGGAAAACCGTGGAGTATGTATATCAAATGATAGAAAAAGACCTGCTGGCGGGCATCCCGCTGCTGGACAACAACCGCTACACCGTTCCCGCTTATCATTTTACCACGGCCGCCGCTTACGCGTTCGCTTCGCGGTTCTATCTTTTCAAACGCGACTGGACGAAAGCCGTGACCTACTCCACGATGGTATTCCCCGACAACAACGTTACGCCGATGCTGCGGCCCTGGAACACCACGTATAAGACCATGACCTATCTCGAGCTGTTCGGCGTCTACGCCAAAGCCACCGAACCGGCCAACCTGCTGCTGGTGGAAACGCCTTCCACCTACGGCCGCTATTACTACAATTTCCGGTATGCGCTCACCAACGCGCTGCAGCGGGAAATATTCGCCGACAATGTGACCGGCGGGGAATGGGTGTTCTGGTACCAGTCCTACACCGCCGGCGAAGAGAACCCGCTGATCCCGAAGGTGAACGAATTTTTTGTGCGCTCCACCGTCAATGCCGGCATCGGTACGGCATATGTAATGGTGCCGCTGTTCACCGCGGAAGAAGTGCTGTTCAACCGCGCGGAAGCGAACACGCACCTGAACAATACGTCCGACGCCATTGCAGACCTGAACACGTACGCGGCCACGCGCATCAACAACTATAACGCCGGCGCACATACGATTACGGCGCAGAGAGTCAGGAACTTTTACGGCACCAGCAACCTGCAGACCGCATTGCTGCTTACCATCCTTGATTTCAAGCGGGCGGAATACGTGCAGGAAGGCATGCGCTGGTTCGATATTCTGCGTTACCGTATCCCCGTTACCCATAGCGTGGCGGGCGGCACTACCACCACGCTTGCCGGCGACGATCCGCGCAGGCTGTTCCAGATACCGTCTTCCGCCGCGGTTTCAGGCATACAGGCGAACCCGCGTTAACCACAACATACATTTCAAAAGCACAAACATGCATATGAAGCATCCGATAATATTGATCCTGTTTTCCTGCTGCCTGCTCGCCGCTTGCAGGAGGGACGATACGCTGGACGATGTGAACGACATCCCCGGCCTGGGCGGCGATACCTGGGCGCCCGGCCCCATCGACGTGTGGATCAAAGACAGTCTTACCACCCCGCTGAACGTAGCCGTAAAATACAAATGGGACCAGGGAGAGCTGGATTACACGCACACTCTCGTACCGCCAAAGGAAGAAAAGGTGATCCCCGTGCTCAGCACCATCCGGCGAGCATGGCTGAAACCTTACGAGGCCGAGGCAGGCGAGCTGTTCGTAAAAAGGTACGTACCGAAATTTTTTGTGCTCGTGGGCAGCGCCAGCTATAATACGGACGGTACCATCACGCTGGGCACCGCGGAAGGCGGCAGAAAGATCGTGCTGTACGTGCTGAACGATTTCCGCACCAAGGCCATGCCCGGTTACGTACCGTCCGACTCGCTCGGCGTAAAGGAGATGTTCCATACCATCGAGCACGAGTTCGGTCACATTCTGCACCAGAACATTTTATACCCGCAGGAGTTCAAACGCATATCCGTGGGCATGTACACTTCCAACTGGAATAATGTGTCCGACGCGGCCGCCCGTGCGGACGGTTTTGTGACCGCTTACGCGATGAGCGCGCCGGACGAGGATTTTGTGGAGATGATCGCGATGATGCTGGTGGAAGGGAAACAGGGTTTTGACAACCTGGTGAACAGCATCACCAGTCCCGGCCCCAACGGCACTACGCCCGAAGAGGCGCGGGCGCGGCTGCGGCAAAAAGAGGCCATCGTCGTAAAATATTATGCGGAGGCCTGGAAGATCGATTTCTACAGCCTGCAAAACCGCACGCGCATGGCGATAGACGCGCTGACGAAATGATTATCCCATCACGGAACAATACCAATCAGATGAAAAGAGCTTTATCATATTTTCTGCTGGCGTTACTGGCGTTCACTTCCTGCCGGAAGGACAATAACGACTCCGTGTTTCCCGGCACCACGGACGAGCGGATCAACAAGACCCTCGCCGAATACCAGTCCGCGCTGGCCGGATCGCCTTACGGCTGGAACGCGCGGCTGACCACGGCCGCCGGCAGCATTTACAATTTTCATTTCAGCTTTAACGACGCCAACCGCGTGCTGATGTTCGGCGACATCGATACGCTGACGGCTTCCGAACGAAAAGAAAGCAGCTTCCGCCTCAAAGCGCTGCAGCAGCCCGCGCTGATCTTCGACACGTATTCTTACCTCCACATACTCGCAGACCCCGACGGCAGCGTGAACGGCGGCATCTACGGCGAAGGCCTGCAATCCGATTTCGAGTTTTCGCTGGAAGCCGTACGGCAGCGCCGCTGCATAGGTATCGG
>CBINIO010000447.1:0-3933 GCA_966250725.1 uncultured Chitinophaga sp. | reverse complement strand
TGATCAATTACGCCAGCGCCATGATCATGCAATACCAGCAGGAGCTGACGGGCGAGCTGAAGCTGCCGCTCACCATCACCGGCGAAGTGCAGATGGTGTACAACCCTTCGCTCAAAGGCGTGTTCCTGTTCGTGCCCGGCGTAATGACGCTGATCCTGATGCTTGTGTCCGCCATGATGACCTCCATCACCATCACCCGCGAAAAGGAATTGGGCACGATGGAAATATTGCTGGTATCGCCGCTGAAACCGGTGATGATCATCGCGGGCAAAGTGGTGCCGTACATCGTGCTGTCGTTCCTGATCGCGCTGATCATTCTCATCATGGGCGCCTGGGTGTTCGCTATGCCGGTGAAAGGCAGCCTGCTGCTGCTTTTGCTGGAATGTATCCTCTTCGGGCTTACGGCGCTTTCGCTGGGCATACTCATCTCCAGCATCACCAACTCGCAGCAAACGGCCATGATGATTTCGCTGATGGGGCTGATGCTGCCTACCATTTTGCTGTCAGGCTTCGTGTTCCCGCTGGAAAGCATGCCAAAGCCTTTGCAGCTGCTCGCCAACATCATCCCCGCGAAATGGTTCAATATTATCCTGAAAGACGTGATGCTGAAAGGCGCGGGGCTGCGGCAGGTATGGCTGCCGACGCTCATTCTTTGCGGCATGACGGTATTTTTCCTCGCCGTAAGTATCCGCAAATTTAAAATCCGTTTAAGCTGATGCGTACCATCTTTTTTATATTGCAAAAGGAGTTTTTGCAGATCTTCCGCAACCGGTCCATGCTGCCGATCATATTCGCCGTGCCGGTGGTGCAGCTGCTGGTGCTGGCTTTCGCCGCCAATTACGAGATCAGGAATATCAGCATCGATATCGTGGACCAGGACGGCGGCGCATGGAGCCGGCAGCTGCGCGACAAGCTCACTGCTTCTGGTTATTTTACGCTGCACCGCCAATCCGCCAGCGTGGACGAAGCGTTTGAAGACCTCGAAACCGACCGCGCGGATCTTATCCTTACCATCCCGCGGCATTTCGAGCGTGACCTGGTGCGGGAGAACGAAGTGAAAGTGCAGTTGCTCGTCAACGCCATCAACGGCAGCAAAGCCGGTCTGGCCGCGGGTTACGCCAGCAGCATTCTCAGCGATTTTAACCGCCGCATCAGGCTGGAATGGCTCGCGCTGGACGAAGACGACGCGCCCGCGCATTTTGATGTGAGCTACCGCTACTGGTACAACCAGGACATGAACTACAAATTTTTTATGGTGCCCGGCATACTCGTGGTGCTCGTCACCATGATCGGCGCGTTCCTCAGCGGCATGAACATCGTCAAGGAAAAGGAAATTGGCACCATCGAGCAGCTGAACGTAACGCCCATCAAAAAGATACATTTTATCATCGGCAAACTGCTACCGTTCTGGATCATCGCGTTGTTCGAGCTGGCGTTCGGGCTGGTGGTGGGGAAGCTGGTGTTCGACCTGCCGGTGGTGGGCAGCATCGGCTGGGTGTTTTTGTTCGCGGCGGTGTACCTGCTGGTGATGCTGGGTCTCGGCCTGCTGATCTCCACCTTTACGGAAACGCAGCAGCAGAGCATGTTCATCACCTGGTTCTTCCTCATCATCTTTATCCTGATGAGCGGCTTGTTCACACCGATCGAAAGCATGCCGCTGTGGGCGCAGAAGATCACGTTGTTCAACCCCGTAGCCTATTTTGTAAAGGTGATCAGGATGGTGATGCTGAAAGGCAGCGGCTGGGCGGATATCAGCTATTACCTCGGCGTGATGCTGGTATTTGCGGTGGCGCTGAACGGCATTGCCGTATGGAATTACCGTAAAACGGTTTAGTAAACAGTTGTAGGTAAACAGACGCCGGGGTATTCGTGCCCCGGCTTTTTTGTCATCCCATCTGTCCCGCCAGTCTCCCGATCAGCTTCAGGCCGTCTTCCACCTGTTTGCTCCAGGGCGTGGAATAGCTGATGCGCATGCAGTTGTTGTACCGGTCCTGCAGCGAAAAGATGCGGCCCGGCGCGAATACCACTTTCCTGCGTAACGCCTGCTCATACAGCTCGATAGTGTTCACGGACTGGTTCAGTTCCAGCCAGAGCACGTAACCGCCCTGCGGGCGCGACACGCAGGTGTCTTCGGGAAAATATTCGGCGATGGCCTGCTGGTAGCGCAGGCATTGGGTGTGCAGCATTTTGCGGAGGTTGCGCATGTGGTGCTCGTAGCGCCCGTTTTCCAGGAAGTGCGCGATGGCGGCCTGCGGCAGCGTGGCGCTGGAGATGCTGTGGTTGAGCTTCAGGCGCAGCACGCGGTCCTTGTATTTGCCGGGTATCGTCCAGCCGACGCGGTAGCCGGGCGCGAGGGATTTGGAGAAGGAGTTGCAGAGCAGGACGTTGCCGTTGCGGTCGTACTGTTTGCAGCTGGAGGGGCGCATTTTGCCGAAATAGATATCGGCGTAGATATCGTCCTCTATCAGCGGGATGTCGTATTTGTTCACGATCCGCACCAGCTCGCGTTTGTTTTTGTCTGGCATGCAGGAGCCGATGGGGTTGCTGAAGTTGGTGACGAACACGCACGCTTTGATCCTGAATTTGGGGATGGCTTTGTCGAGATATTCGAGGTCTATGCCGCAAACGGGATTGGTAGGTACTTCCAGCACTTTCAGGCCGAGGCTTTCCGCCAGTTGGAAGGTACCGCAGTAAGCGGGGCTTTCCAGCGCGATCACGTCGCCGGGCTGGGTGGTGGCGGAGAGGCAAAGGGTCAGCGCGTCCATGCAGCCGGTGGTGGTCACGATATCGTGTTCGGTAACGCTGCCGCCCCATTGCAGGCTCTGCCGGGCGATCTGCCGCCGCAGGTCGAGGTTGCCCTGGAGGTTCTCGTAGTTAAGACCGCCGCCGCTGTTGCGCATGGCCGCTATCATGCTTTTGCTGAGCCGGGCGGAAGGCAGCAGCTCGCCGGAAGGCGCGGCCACGGAAAAACGCAGCAGGTCGCCGCCGCCGTGGTGACTGAACACTTCGGTGATCATTTCGTTCACGTTCACTTCCGTGGCTTTTTTGACGGGCCTGCAAATGCCCGGCATCTCCGGCAGACGCCGCGGGCTGAAACATACGTAGTAGCCGGATTTCGGCCGCGGCTCTATGTATCCTTTGCTTTCCAGGTGATAATACGCCTGGAACACGGTGCTCATGCTGATGCCCTGCTCTTTGCTAAGCGAACGCACCGAAGGAAGTTTGTCGCCGATCCGGATCACTTCTTTTTCGATCATCGCCTGGATGCGGTCTGCCACCTGCATGTATAATGTTTCCATGTTGCGCGGGTTTGTACTGATATGGTCAAATTTACGAAAATGGAATCTGTTTCTTTTATATTTTATATTTTCATGTCCCCGTTTAAAAAACAAAAAAGGAAACCCATGAACAATTTACCGTACAGCGTGGCCCAAAGATTACAATCGCAGCATCTTTCGCTGGAAGAGCTGATCGGCGCGGCGCCGGAAGAAAAGCTGAGGGCGGAAGCGGCGCCCGGCAAATGGTCCGCGCTCGACAATGCCGCGCATCTCGCCGTGTTCCAGGATATTTTTAAAGGGCGCGTGGAGCGGGTGCTGGAGGAAGACGAACCGCAGTTCCCGCCTTACAAGTGGGAAGAAGACCCGCTGTTCGCGCAATACCGCCAGCTGCCGGCCAGAGAGCTGATCGCCATTTACAGCGACGGGCGGGCGGATTTTATCCGGTTCGTGAATACCATTGCGCCGGAAGCGTATGGCCGCTGCGGCCTGCACTCCGTATACGGCCGTTTCTCCGTGGCGGACCTCATCCAGATGATGGTGCTGCACGAAAGCCATCACCTGTTCACCATTTTTAAGCTGCTGCATTTTTCCCCTAAATGATCCGCATACCCATTACCGACCACACGCGTTTCAGCTTTGCAGAAAGCCTGCTGTT
>CBINIO010000446.1:0-3938 GCA_966250725.1 uncultured Chitinophaga sp. | reverse complement strand
GTGCACGCACTAACCGAGTGAAATTTTTTGCTGTATTGCGATCAACGAAGCGGGGGTGTATCAATTTATTTGGTACACCCTTGTTTTTTTGAGCTTGCGTATATGGATATTGGCGCCGGGTGGCATGAAATTGATTTGATGCACTCTCGCTTTCCCGACCTTCTGCACATTAATTCCCGCCCTTATCCCGGGTCGAGCTGCATCACGTATTTATCGATCCCGTCCGCAAACCCGTTCTCTTCGGTCTCTATCGTGCGAAATCCCATTTTGGCGTAAAAACCCTGCGTATGCTGCGAAGTTTCGATGCGATGAACGGCGGAAGGCCAGGTTTCCTGCAAAAGCGCCAGCCGGTATAACGTGAACTGTTTGCCATAACCTTTTTTATGATGACGCGTATGCACCATGCCCCAGGCGAGGCCGGCCTCGTTCCTGTTCGCGTCCAGGTAGATGCCGCCGCAGGCTACGGTTTCATTATTGTCTTTTACTACGAAGTACGGGTTCTCATCCGTATAGTTATCCAGCCACGCCAGGAAGCCGGGCAGCTCCTCTGCGGCGAAATACTGCGGCTGGTTGCTTTTGAAGATGTCAATACAGGCGTCGCGGTGAGCGGAGGTATAACGGGTGACGTTCATACGAACGAAGTTCGGTATAAACGGCGTGTTTTGAACTTATTCCGAGCCGGTTTTTTTCCGCATCTCCATCATCGTTTTATATTGCGCTTCCACCGGCACGGCCTTTTTGGCGCGTTGCCCTTCAGCGCGTTCCGGCCGCAGCCAGAGTGCGGGCGTAAAGCTGAACGCCTTGTCCGCGCCGAGTTTCGCCACATCTTTTTCCCATCCTTCCCAGCGCTGCCCTTCATAAAAACCTTTGATGTCGCCGCTGAAGCAGAACAGCAGGAAGTCGGTATAATCGATCTCCAGGTCTTCCCATTGCAGGTTATCCGGTGCGAGATAAAAGATGTTGCCCTGGTTGAAGCCGAATTTCCCGCCGTTGATCGCGAAAAAACCGCCGATGGCATCGTCGGCGATCAGCATGAACGAAGGTCTTTCACCGGGCTCGCGGTACGATTTGCCGAGATTCCAGCCGGGAAGCGTGCGTTTGAGTTTTGCATGCCCCGAGCCGAGAATGCGTATCCATCCGCCGTCTATCAGCATGCCGCCGGTGTTGTAGATCACCGCGCCCATCGGAGAGCGGGTGGTTACCTGTGTCTGAAAAAGCGCTTTGCCGGATCGGGAAGTGTCTGCCGGCAATACTTCTACTTTGTTGGTCGCGGAGTCTATCCATTTTTTGATGACCGGCCAGGCGGGCTCTTCTTTAACGATCAGCGAATCGAGCGGGCGCATATGATATTGCTGCGCGCTGGCGCCGGCGCCACAAAAGAAAAGCAACAGGATGACGGACAGCTTTTGCATGATAAAAAGGATCAAACGGTACGCCGCTAAAGTAATCAAATCACACGAAGCGTATATATTTGTTGTTTATCTTTAAAAAAAATACGGATCATGCTAAAGCCAGTTTTTATCCTGTTCAGCTTTATTCTTTGCGGCATGGCGGCTTCCGCCCAGGTGCCCATCCAGGTGCTGAACTCGGGACATATTACGGTGAAGGCGAAGGTGGACGGGGTGGAAGGGAATTTTATCCTCGACACGGGCGCGGGCATCACGGTGTTCACCAAATCGTTTTTTGAAAAAATTCCGCACAAAGCGGCGGTGGACGGCGGTTATACCGCGCACCGCGCCACCGGCGAGCGGCTGGATATCGACCTGTACAAAGTTTATAATTTCCAGCTGGGCGCGTTGCATAAATCGGAGGATGAAGTGAGTTTTCTCGACATCGATCTAGGCGGCCTCGACGGCATCCTGTCGCTTAAATTATTCGAACAGCAGCCTTTCACCATCGACTTCGTGAAAAAGGAACTGGAGCTGGAAACGCAGCGCTCGCTCTCGAACGCGCGGATGGCCGGTGAACGCATTCCGCTGCAATTGGAGCAGTCGCGGGGAAAGGCGCTGGATATTTTCGCGTATTTCAGGGTGAACGATTCGCTGACGCTGCAGCTTTGTCTTGACAGCGGGGCGGGCAAAGACGTGTACCGTTTCAATTCAAAATACCTGCGCAGGCTCGGGCTGAAAGCCCTCGATTCCACGGAGCGCAAAAGCGAGATCAGCTCGTCCTTTTCGTCAAAGATCTATCGCGCGAACGTGGCAAAGATCGCGGTGGCGCGGTCGCCCGCCGTTGCCGTGAAAAATGTGCGCGCGCAGTTCGTGGACGGCCTGATCTACGACGGCATCATGTGGATCAACTGGCTGGGCCCGCGCATCACCATCGATATTCCGGGGAAGGAATTGGTGGTGGGGAAATCTCAGCCCAGGTAAGTTACATGTCCCAGCACATTTTCATTCCCCAATACCATCGTTTTTTCTTCTTCCCTGATGCGTGTTTCGAGCTGTACGTCCATGGCGGCGGGCACGAAGTATGCCACCAGCTTTCGTACGATCTTTTCAAGACGGCAGCCGGGCAATAATTGCAAGGCATCCGTTGCGGAAACGGGGCCTGCCGTGATGATGATCTCATCATCCCCTTCGGTGAACGAATCGCCGCAGATCATATCCACGCCCAGCGTGCAATGACCGGCGCGGTTGCCGGGGAACTCGTATCCCGCAGCGCGCGGCGGCGCAGTTCTCACGCGGATGCTCACGGGCATTTGCAGCAGCAGCTCCGCGAGGCTGGCGAACTTTTCCATGTCGCCTTTATTTTCATGCAGGTAGGGGATCATGTGCAGGAAAATATTGGCCTGCTGCTGGTCGAGCAGTGAAAAAATTTCCCATGCGGGCTGGAAGATGCGCACCAGGTCGTCGTAGATATTTTTTTTGTCGATCTTGTTTTCCCGCATCTCGATGAGGATGCGGAACAGGTTGATCTCCGCCTCGAACGGCAGGAAAAATTTGCGCGCTTCCTTTTCTTCCTGTTTGTGCCGCCTGATCTGGTCGATGATATCCTCGGTGCTGCGGGTGGCGGAGTAGGGCACGGGTTGATGGAAAAGCCCTTCCGGCAGCATATCGTACAGGCCTTCGCGGCTGCTCCTGATACAAAGCAGCTGTTTGTCGCCGTTCGGCGGGGTGAACCATTCCACGCTCAATACGTCTTTGGCAAAGCCGCGGCGGCTGTTGCCGGAAGGCCAGATAAAAATGTCCTCCGGGCTGAAGCCCGCTTCCACCAGCTCGGCCGCCAGCACGGCGGCTTTATAGTCGGTGTCGAGATCGTTGAGATGAAATTGTCCGTTAGTTGTTTCCATTGCTGCCGTATGTTTGAATCATTTAGCTAAGTGCACTGTACAAGGCGCCTGCTTGTGTTAGCTCCGCCGCCAGCTCAATCCAGCAAGTTCCATGAGCTACGCACATTCGCTCTGCCGCCAGCTTAATCCAGCAAACTCCACGAACTGCGCACCCGCGTTTGCTCCACCAGCTTCTGTTCCGCCACCACGATGTTTTCCCTTCGCTGACCGATAAACTCGAGCCCGGCCAGCTTGTTCCACAACGCGGCCAGCACCTGCATGCAGCCGTCCACCTGCTCCAGCGACGCGCGGATGTTGTAATGATCGTACACCACATCGATGGTGCGCATCAGCAGGTCTTCAAAATTCCCGGGTGTCACGTCTTTCCACTCATAAAAATATTTGAGCATTTCCTCTTTTTCCCGCGCGCCGGGAAAATGCAAAGCGGTATGAAAGATGTGCGCGAGGTTGGAAAAACAGCTCACCAGCATCACCGGCGGCTGCTGGTGCACCACGTTGCGGTAGCTGAAAAATGTCTGCGCGATGTACCCGAGCATATGTTCCGCCAGCAGCTTGATGTTCAGCGCCAGCGGCGTGCGGCTGTCACGCGCCGCCACTTTCTCGATGATGCGCAGGCTGCTCAGCTGCAGCTCGTTGAGCAGGATGC